>JANJUT010000228.1 GCA_024710445.1 Thiobacillus sp. | reverse complement strand
CCCAACATCGTATTGGCTTGGCGGCCGCGCCACCATCATTCTCATGGGTAAATTGCCTACCCCATCATGATAGGCCGCTACCTACCCAAAAGGAGTAGGCGGCGTCTTCCAACGCTTTAAACGCATTACCCACTGCAGATCGGGGCATTACGCGTCCGCCACAGGAACAAATAAGAGTATTAAAATATTGTTGCAAGCGCAAGCCCCTAGCTCCAAAAGGGTTGAAATATGGGGCATGCCCCCCCATAAACGCTGGAGTTCCGTGGTTTCGTCCTTAACAAGGCGGAGCACCTTAAAACCTAAACAGCCATTCAGATCGAGATTACATGCCAGAAATTACGCCACTAGACAAAATGCGGCTGCCCTTTGGCGGTCAGGAAATTGAATTTCAACATTTGACCCATGAATCGGGTGGCGTGCCGTTTCTACGTGTCCGTATTCGTGAAGACAAGCGCTTCACCATTTTTGACGTGGACCCTCTCAGCGCCCAGAAATGGGGTGCGCTGATGCAGGCATGGGGCAAGGATCATCAAGGAGACGCATCTTGAGTTGGGCAGGCTGGCCAGAGAACAAGCCAGAGGAATACACGCCTGCCATGATCGACCTGCAGTTCGATCTGGTCGGCACGACCATCCCGGCCGACAGCGCCCAGATGTTGTCTGACGCCCTGCAGAAAGCCTTGCCATGGCTTGGTGAAGAAACGGGCAGCGGCATCCAGCACCTGAAAGGCGCGGAAACCAACAGCGGCGACAGTTCGCTCATCATCAACCGGCGCACCAAACTGTATATACGCGTACCCAAAACACGGGTGAGCGCCGCACAACAACTGATCGGCCAGATACTGGACCTGGACGGCCAGACCCTGCAGATCGGCAATTTCAAGACCCGTGAGTTCAGTCCATTCGCCCACATCTACGCCCATTTCATTGACACGGGCAGCGTCAGTGAAGAACAATTCGTCCAGGATGTGATGCGTGAACTGGACGGGCACTTCAAGCTGCGCTGTGGATTTATCTGTGGCAAGCCGCAGACTCTGCAAGGCACTTCCGGCCCGCTCACCGGCTTTAGCTTGATGTTGCACGACGTGCCGCCGCACAAGTCCCTGCAAATTCAAGACGAAGGTCTGGGTCGCAACCGTTTGTTAGGCTGCGGGATATTTATCCCGCACAAATCCATTGCACCGGTCGCACCGGTGATTCTTTAAAAAACCAAACCTGAAAGGAGTAGTAATCATGGGGTACATGTTGAACGGCGAAGAACTGGAAACAGGCGAAGAAAACTTTCTGCTGGAAGCCAATTTCAGCGATGAAATCGTCCCGGTTATTGCAGAGGCCGAAGGCATCAAGCTGACCGACGCGCACTGGCAAGTCATCAATTACCTGCGCGAGAAATACAAGGAAGACGGCCAAACCCCCAACTTCCGCAATATGGTCGCCGAACTGACCGACCTGCACGATGGCGTGGACTGGAAAAAAACGCTGTATGAGCTGTTCCCCAACATGCCCGCCCGCCAGGGTTGTCGTGTTGCCGGCTTGCCCAAGCCTTTCGGCAAGGGCGGCTACTGATCCAGGTAGCGCATCCCTGCTGAGCGGGCAGCGTGGCACTCGCCACCCTGCCCGCTTCTTACTTGCAATTGACCTCTCCAGGCTCCATTCATGTTTTCCAATACGCTCGTTACCACTGAAGACCTGGCCGCACATCTGGACGACCCGAACTGGGTCATTCTGGATTGCCGCTTCACCCTCACCGACACCGAGGCTGGTCGGCAGGCTTACATAAAAGCCCACATTCCTTGCGCCCGTTATGTTCACCTGGATGAAGACCTCTCTGCTCTCGTTACCGATACAACCGGACGACATCCGCTGCCCGATCCGCACGCGCTGGCCGAAAAGCTCTGCGGATGGGGAATCGGCGTCAACAAGCAAGTGGTGGTGTATGACGACAGTTATGGCGCCATGGCCGTGCGGCTGTGGTGGATGATGCGCTGGCTCGGTCACCCCGGCGTGGCCCTGCTCGATGGCGGCTATCCCAAGTGGCTGCGCGAAAAACGCCCGGTCGATGCTGATATTCCCATGCCGCACAAAGCTGCCTGCGCCTGCCTGCCTGAGCCCACCCAGGTCGTCGGGGCCGACGAAGTGATGCACGCCTCCCGCACAGGCGAGCAGCTCATCATCGATGCGCGCCCTGATCGCCGTTTTTCCGGCGAGTTTGAGCCACTCGACCCGGTAGCCGGACACGTGCCCGGTGCCATCAACTATCCGTTTGATGAAAATCTCGATGTGGACGGCACTTTTCTGCCGCCCGAAGCGCTGCGCGAAAACTACCAGGCATTGCTCAAGGGCAAACCTGCCTGGCAGGTGCTGCACATGTGTGGTTCCGGCGTCACGGCCTGTCACAACATTCTGGCGATGGAAATCGCCGGACTCCCCGGTTCGCGTCTGTATCCCGGCTCGTGGAGCGAGTGGATCCGCGATCCCGCCCGTCCCATCGCCACAGGAGAATAAGCATGGTCAAACCCGTCAGAGTCCGCACTATCTGGTTCAAGAAAGATGGCGAACGAACCGCCGAAGAAATCGCCTCGGCGGTTGCCTCAACCACCTGGCGTGTCGCCGACAAGGCCGTGGACAACCTCGGCCGTGAAAACTACGACATCATCACCCCGGCCCGCGGCTTCAAGCTGATAGCCGAATTTGTGGCCTTTCTGGCGCATTACTGCGATCGCATGGCCTATGCCACATTGTCCCCGGAACGCCGCATCTCGGTGCTGCAGGCCATTTCCAACCGCCTCGGCGAGGTGATGGAAGAAAACATCATCGAGGCGATCGGTACCGACGCCACACGCAACTACAAGGCCGAGTTCATCGACTTCCTGAACCGTCGTTTCAACGATTATGCGGAATTTGAATTCCCCGACGACGAGAAAGCCAGCTTTCCGGCACTACGGTTCCTGAGCCTGCAAATCCGCGAGGAAATGGGCGACGACGACAAGACCTGGATCATGGACCAGATCATGGACATCGAGATGCCCGAGATGATGGGCACGGTTCGCAAGAGCTTCATGGGCTTGTTGTCCGACGCGCCCGTCAAGCGCGGCTTTGGCTCGCCCGACATGCTGCCTCCCGAGTAAGGCGCGGCATGGCGAATTCGCCTTTTGACCTGGCCTGCGAGACGGATTACCGAGCCTGGCGGGACGCCAGGCTCGCGGCTTATCCACGCAACATCGACGAACTCGTCGTTCCGCTGGTCAACCCGCGGCATTTGACGCCGGACGAGTTCGGCGCGTTGGAGTCCCGTTGCATACGCGCCAACATGGTCGTCTACAGTGCGCCACATCTGCCTGCTGCCGACAAGTCCCTGCCGCATCAACTCGCCCGACAGCTTGGCCTCAGCCGCCTGGAAGGCAACTACCTCGCCGACGAGGACGGGCTTTCCAGCATCACCCCCTCGGACGACTTGAACAGCGGGCGGGGCGAGTTCATTCCCTACACCCACAAGCCGATCAACTGGCATACCGACGGCTACTACAACACGTCCGATCGCCGCATTCTGGGCATGACCCTGCACTGCGCACAGGATGCCGAAGCAGGCGGTGAAAACATGTTGCTGGATCATGAAATCGCCTACATCCAGCTGCGTGACACGAATCCCGATTACGTCGCCGCATTGATGCAGCCCGACGCGATGACCATTCCTGCCCGCATGGACGATGACAACATTGCCCGTGCCGAGCAGAGCGGTCCGGTATTTTCAGTCGATCCCGCACAGGGGTTTCTGACTATGCGCTACACCGCCCGCACCCGCTCGATCGTGTGGAAAAACGATGCCATCACGCAGACTGCCGTCAAAACACTGGCCGACATTCTTGCCAGCTCGGAATACATTCTCTCCGCGCGGCTCACGCCCGGCATGGGGCTCATCTGCAACAATGTGCTGCACACCCGCAGCGGATTTTCCGACTCGCCCGAACACCGACGCCTGCTTTATCGCGGTCGCTATTACGACCGTCTTGCTTTCCCTGCGCACGACACGTAGCGGGAGCAGGTAAAATAACGGTCTTATTTTTCGGCCAAAGCCGTCATGCAGCTTCTCACCCTCGGGGTCAATCATCACACCGCACCGCTCGCAATCCGCGAGCAGGTGGCGTTCGGTCCTGAGAAACTGGTCCAGGCACTGCATGAGCTGACACAAAGCCAGCGCGTTTCCGAGGCCGCCATCCTGTCGACCTGCAACCGCACCGAACTGTATTGCAACACGCCCTCTCCCGAATCGGTCACGCAATGGCTGGCCGATTTCCATCACATTGAACGCCGCGAGCTCGCGCCTTATCTGTATGCGTTGCCGCGCGAAAAAGCGGCGCAGCATGCGTTTCGCGTCGCGGCGGGCCTCGATTCGATGGTGCTGGGCGAGACGCAAATCCTCGGCCAGTTGAAGCAGGCCGTACAAACAGCCGAGGAAGCGGGCACACTGGGCCTGCTGCTGCACAAGCTGTTCCAGCGCACCTTTTCGGTCGCCAAGGAAGTCCGCACCAGCACCGAAATCGGCGCCAATTCGGTGTCGATGGCTGCCGCATCCGTGCGGCTCGCCGAGCGCATCTTTCCCAGCATCAAGGAACAGGCCTGCCTGTTCATCGGGGCCGGTGAAATGATCGAGTTGTGCATCACGCATTTTGCGGCGCAGCACCCGCGCCGCATGACGGTCGCCAACCGCACCGCCGAGCGGGCGCGGCCATTGGCCGAACGCTTCGGCGCGGATGTCATTCCGCTCACGGCCTTGTCCGACGAGCTGCCGGAATACGACATCATCATTACTTCCACGGCCAGCCCGCTGCCAATTCTCGGCAAGGGTCTGCTTGAGCGTGCGATCAAGCAGCGACGCCATCGCCCTATTTTCATCGTCGATCTGGCGGTACCACGTGACGTCGAAGCCGAAGTCTCCGACATGAACGACGTATTTCTCTACTCCGTGGACGATCTGGGCCAGGTGGTGCAGGAAGGCATGGACAGCCGGGTTGCCCAGGTGGCGCAGGCTGAAGCAATCATCGAAACCAGCGTCGAACATTTTGTACACTGGATGGAAGGCCGCGAACTGGTGCCGGTGATCCGCTCGCTGCGTGACGGCGCCGAACGCCACCGTCGCCACGAAATCGAAAAAGCCGAAAAGGCACTGGCGCGCGGCGAAGATCCGCGTGCCGTGCTCGACGCGATGAGCCATGCGCTCGCCAACAAACTGCTGCACGCGCCCACTCATGCGCTCAATCACGCCAGCCGCGCCGAACGCGATCAATTCGCCCGCTTGATCAGCCAGCTTTACGGGCTGCACCAGGAATGAAGGCCTCGCTGACCGACAAGCTCGCTCGCGCCGACGAGCGGCTCGAGGAACTCGACGCCCTGCTGTCGCAACCCGATATCGCCGGCGACATGGAGCGCTACCGCAAGCTCACCCGCGAGCACGCCGACCTCACCCCGGTGGTGGCGCTGTATCGCCAGTACCGGCAAGTCGAGGCCGACCAGAAATCCGCACGTGAACTGCTGGCCGACCCGGACATGCGGGAACTGGCCGAGGCGGAACTTGCTGATGGAGCGGAACGCATCGCGCAGCTGGAAAACGAACTGCAAACCGCGCTGCTGCCGAAGGACCCCAATGACGAGCGCAACATCTTCCTGGAAATTCGCGCCGGCACAGGGGGCGACGAATCCGCACTGTTCGCCGGCAATCTGCTGCGCATGTACACGCGCCACGCCGAGCGGCAAGGCTGGAAGGTCGAAGTGATATCGGAAAACCCCGGCGACATGGGCGGCTACAAGGAAGTGATTATCCGCATCGCCGGACAGGGTGCCTATTCGCGCCTGAAGTTTGAATCCGGCGGTCACCGCGTACAGCGCGTGCCGGAAACCGAGTCGCAGGGGCGCATTCACACCTCGGCCTGCACCGTGGCGGTGATGCCGGAAGCGGATGAAGTCGGCGAAATCGACATCAACCCGGCCGACCTGCGCGTCGACACCTATCGCGCGTCCGGCGCCGGTGGCCAGCACATCAACAAGACCGACTCGGCGGTACGCATCACCCACCTGCCGACCGGACTGGTGGTCGAGTGCCAGGATGACCGTTCGCAACACCGCAACCGCGCCCAGGCGATGAGCGTATTGGCCGCACGCCTGAAAGACCGTGAAACCCAGGCCCAACAGGCAGCGGAAGCCAGCACCCGCAAAAGCCTGATCGGCAGTGGCGATCGTTCCGACCGCATCCGCACCTACAATGTCCCGCAGGGCCGCATCACCGACCACCGTATCAATCTGACCCTGTACAAGATCGACGCGATGATGGACGGTGACCTGACCGAACTCCTCGACGCCCTGGCGGCCGAACACCAGGCTGAGTTGCTGGCCACGCTTTCGGGTGAAAACTGAACGGTGACCAGCACGCCGGTCAGTGTTGCCCATCTGATCCAGGATGCGACCGCCCGCATCGCGGCTGCGCTTGACCTGGCACCACGCGAAGCCCGGCTGGAAGCCCGCGCGCTGGCAGCCCATGCCTGGCAGGTCGATGCGGCCTGGCTGATCGCGCACGATACCGATCTGCAAACAGCTGCGGATATTGCAACATTTGAATCTCTGCTATCACAGCGACTGGAGGGTGTACCGATTGCCTATCTGGTCGGCTCGCGCGAATTTTATGGCCGGCCGTTTCTCGTTTCGAATGCTGTTCTGATTCCTCGCCCGGATACCGAATTGCTGGTTGAACTCGCGCTGGCACACCTGCCCATCGATCAGACCGTGGACGTGCTGGACCTCGGCACGGGAAGCGGATGCATTGCCATTACGCTGGCGCTGGAACGTCCGCGCGCGCACATCACGGCGGTGGACCAATCCACCGCAGCACTGGCCATTGCACAGCACAACGCCGACCAACTCCATGCCAGTGTGGAATTCCTGCCCAGCGACTGGTTTGCCGCACTCAGGGGCCGACGTTTCGACCTGATCGTCAGCAACCCGCCTTATATCGCTGCTGCCGATCCGCATCTTGCGCGCGGCGACGTTCGCTTTGAGCCCTTGAGTGCGCTGGCATCCGGCCAGAACGGCCTCGACGATCTGAGCCGTCTGATCCACGCTTCCAGTATGCACCTCAAGCCTGGCGGTACCCTGCTGCTGGAGCATGGTTACAATCAGGCCGAAGCCGTCCGGAATCTGTTGCATGAACATCATTTTCGCGTCCCACAAAGCTGGCCCGATCTGGCAGGTATTCTTCGCGTGAGCGGCGGAAAACTGTCGAAATAATTTACACTCCAGTCCATAGCCACTTAACGTCACATCGCCAACTCCGCTTTGTAATGGCCGTTTCAGCGGAGTTCACGGTATATTGGCGCGATTCTTGCTGTAATTATTCGCACACTATCCAAATTATTGTCGAGGCCTGCCATGTCTGACCGCTCACCCGATACTCAAGACACTCCGCCGGAAACCACACAAAACGGCGAGGTCAACACCTCACGCCGCAAACTGACTGGTGCCGCACTTGGCGTCTCGGCAGTGTTCACCCTCGCTAGCCGCCCGGTATGGGCCAACCAGTGCACCATCTCCGGCATGGCCTCTGGCAACCTGTCTGCACCCAAGGGCCCCGCCTGTGCCGGGTGCACTCCAGGGTATTGGAAGCAGCCCCAGCACCTGGATTCCTGGGGGCCAACCTTATACAAGACCCCCTAAAAATTCAACCTTGTGTTGGGGTTCACCCATAACAAAAAACACGACGGCACACCGTATACCCTGCTAGAGGTGATGCAATTACTGAACGGCAACGGCGACCCGATCTCGACCAATCTGGGCTTTCATGCTGTCGCGGCATTGCTTAATGCGGCCCACCCCGACGTCAATTACGGCTACACATCAGGCGAAATCATCACCCTGTTCCGGAACAACCTGCATCGGGCAGCGGATCTGAAGGATTCTCTCGCCATGCTGAATGAACGCGGCTGCCCGCTGAACTGAGGCCGATGACACGTGCTTCACCCGAACCTACACGCCTGTTGAAAAGCTGGGGGGACGAAGCCGTCATTTATGACACGGCTTCCGGCGACACCCATTACCTCAAACCACTGACGCTAGCGTTGTATCAAACCTGTCGCGAGCACCCCGGATATACTGCGGATGAGCTTGCGACGGTACTGGCGACCCGCCTCGGTGTTGCCGATACACCCCAATTCCATGAACTGGCTGAAGACACACTGGATAGCCTGCGCAGGATCGGGCTGCTGGGCACCACATGAAACTGTTGCAACTCCCGCCCACCGAATTGCGCCGGCAACTGGCCGGCGAGGGCATATGGATGCGTACCGGACCCTTCTCGCTCAAGGTGCAATCACGTTTTCCCTACGTGGCAGAAGGCCTGGCTGAACTCTACGGCCAGTTCGAAGTGCGCAGTACGCACGAGGCCTTTGCTGATTTCCATGTCTCCGTCAATGCGCCAGCCAATCTGCGCCGCTGGTTGCGTCCCCAAGCGGCATTTTCGTTTGACGGCATGCAGCCCTTCAAACCATTGCCACGCGACCAGGCGTTTCCGATGCTGGAATGGGGGCTCAACTGGTGCGTATCGACCCAGGCCCACCAGTACCTCATCATCCATGCCGCCGTGGTCGAAAAAAATGGTCTGGCAGCCATTTTGCCGGCTCCTCCCGGCTCAGGAAAAAGCACGTTGACGGCAGGGCTGGTGTTGTCAGGATGGCGCCTGTTATCCGATGAACTGACCCTGATTGATCGAAAATCAGGCCAGCTTCAGCCCCTGCCACGCCCGGTCAGCCTGAAGAACCAGTCGATTGATGTCATTCGCCAGTTCGATCCGGATGTTTATATCAACCGGGCCTCGCACGACACCATCAAGGGTACCGTCGCCCATATGCGCCCCCCGCGTGACAGCGTATTGCGGCAGCATGAAACGGCACGGCCCGGCTGGGTGATTTTCCCCAAGTGGGAAGCGGGCGCGACCACATGCCTGACACCACGCTCAAAAGCCCAGACCTTCATGTTTCTGGCACAAAACGCGTTCAACTACAGTCATCTGGGTGCCGATGGTTTTCGCGTCGGTTCCGCGCTAGTGGATCAAACTGCCTGCTACGATTTCCGCTACAGTCAGCTGCCTGAGGCCATTGCCGCTTTTGACCACTTGGCCGACACGAATAAACCCGCCTGATTGATGCATTTATCCCGCAATTTGCTGGCGCGCACCCTGCGCACACCCGACATGGCTACCCGTTTTTCCATGGGGGAATGGGATATCCTGGTCCGACAGGCCCGGGCGGCCGGCCTGCTGGCTCGGCTGGCCTATCTGTTTCGCCGGCACGAACTGACAGCAACCATTCCGGCTACAGCCAAATGGCATTTTGATGCGGCTGAAACACTCGCTGACAAACAGCGTATGGCTGTTCGCTGGGAACTGCGACAACTTCACGCAGCCCTCGCCGATCTTGGCAGTGCCCTTGTCGTACTCAAGGGAGCCGCTTACGTTGCCGCCAACCTGCCTGCTGCTGAAGGCCGGCTTTTCAATGACATCGATATCCTGGTGCCGCGCGAACAACTGCCGCAAGCCGAGTCTTCACTCATGCTGGCAGGCTGGCATGCCAGCGGGCTGTCCGAATACGACAAACGCTATTACCGCCGCTGGATGCACGAGCTTCCGCCGATGCAGCATATCGAGCGCGATACCGTGGTTGACGTACATCACGCGATCCTGCCCGATACCGCGCGCTACCACCCGGATTCAGCCAAGCTGCGTAGCCGTGCAGTCGAAATCACAGACCTGCCTGGCGTGTATGTGCTCGCGGCGGAAGACCGCATCCTGCACTCCGCCACGCATTTATTCCATGACGGCGAATTGCCACACGGCCTGCGCGACCTGACTGACCTTGACCTGCTGCTGCGCGATGCCGTTGCGTCGGATCCCGATTTCTGGATCCGATTGACAACTCGCGCCGACGAGCTGCAACTCAGTCGCCCGCTGTTCTATGCCCTGCGTTATCTCAGCCATTTTCTTGATACGCCGATCCCTGGCAGCGTGAATGCCGCCCTGGCCGGCAGCGCCCCCGGCCGGATCACGCTCTCAGTCATGGACAGCGTATTCACCCGCGCCCTTGCGCCTGTCCATGACAGCTGTGCCGATGGATTCACCCCCACTGCCCGTCTGGCTGCTTTTATCCGTGCCCACTGGCTGCGCATGCCCGTGCATTTGCTCATTCCGCACCTGTTTCACAAAGCTTTTATCAGCCCCTGCCTGGATAAAAACACGCCAAAAACAGCTTGACGCCGATCACGTCACGCGTACAATACCCGACTGTCCTACTCAGGTATTTTTTCAGGAGCCCGCTATGACCCCACTCGATCGCATACGTGACCAAGTCACCACCAATAACATCGTGCTGTACATGAAGGGCACACCCCAATTTCCGCAGTGCGGCTTTTCATCGCGTGCGGCTCAGGTACTGCAGGCGTGTGGCGTGAAGGATTTTCTGGCCGTGAACGTGCTGGCCGATCCGGAAATTTTTGAGAACCTGAAACACTACGCCAACTGGCCGACCTTCCCACAGCTCTACATCAAGGGCGAGTTGATCGGCGGTTCTGACATCATGATTGAGATGTATCAGAAAGGCGAAATGCAGAAGCTGCTGGAAGAATCCCAGGCAGCCTGACTCTCGTCATGCCTGCAATAAAAAGCCGACTTCATGTCGGCTTTTTACTGTGTAGTGACATCACGCTCACATCATGCCGAATCAGCCGGTTCGTCATCATCCATACCCAGTTCATGGATCTTGCGCGTCAAGGTATTCCTTCCCCATCCCAGCAAGTGGGATGCTTCAATACGCCGCCCGCCGGTATGACGCAACGCCACCTCGATCAAGGTTTTTTCATAGTCCTGGGTCAGTTCACCCAGGATCGCTGCATCCCCACGCGCCAGACGGGCGCTGGCCTCGGCTGCCAATGCCTGTAACCAGTCCCCCCCCGCCTGCACGACGGTCCCCTGCATCAAATCGGTCGGCAAATCCCCCACTTCAACCACCTGGCCGGGTGCCATGACCGTCAGATAGTGACAGACATTTTCCAGCTGGCGCACGTTGCCGCTCCATGGCAGATTGACCAGTGTCTTGAGTGCAGAATCCGACACACCCTTGGCATCCATCCCCAGTTCGCGCGCACTTTTCTGCATGAAATGCCGCACCAGCAAGGGAATATCCTCGCGCCGCTCGCGCAGCGCAGGCAGGCGCAAACGAATCACGTTCAGCCGATGAAACAGGTCTTCACGGAACATGTTTTCGTGTACCCGCTCCTCCAGATCCTGGTGCGTGGCCGCAATCACCCGCACATTGACCTTCATCGGCGTATGCCCGCCCACCCGATAAAACTGGCCGTCGGACAATACGCGTAACAGACGGGTTTGCAGTTCAGCCGGCATGTCGCCGATTTCATCCAGGAACAGCGTGCCGCCATCTGCCTGCTCGAAGCGCCCACGCCGTTGTGCGGCAGCACCGGTGAAGGCGCCGCGCTCATGACCGAAAAGTTCGGACTCCAGCAAATCCTTGGGAATGGCCGCAGTATTGAGTGCAATGAACGGCCCGGTTGCACGCGGGCTGTGCCGGTGCAAGGCGCGCGCAACCAGTTCCTTGCCACTGCCCGACTCACCGGTGATCAACACCGTGGCGTGCGATTGCGACAAGCGGCCGATGGCGCGA
Source organism: Thiobacillus sp. (assembly GCA_024710445.1). Lineage (GTDB taxonomy): Bacteria > Pseudomonadota > Gammaproteobacteria > Burkholderiales > Thiobacillaceae > Thiobacillus. Next base: position 6,372 of record JANJUT010000228.1, on the reverse strand, counting down.
AACACTTCCTGCATCGCCGGTGCCTGTCCGAGAATTTCCGGCACCGGTGCATCGCTCATGGCCGGCACATCGCGGCTGGCGTTTTCCGCCAGCGCCCGGCGCACCAGTTCAAGCGCCTGGTCGACATCAAACGGCTTGGGCAAATATTCGAATGCGCCCCCCTGAAAGGCCGCCACCGCGCTATCCAGATCGGAATACGCCGTCATGATGATGACCGGCACCTTGGGTAAGCGTTCTTTCAACGACTGCAACAATTCCAGCCCGCTCACTCCCGGCATGCGGATATCCGACAACACCGCGCTGGGTTCGCTACGCTCCAGTTCACGCAACGCATCCGTTCCCGAATTGAAGGTCATGCACGGAATATCTTCACGCAGCAAGGCTTTCTCGAGCACCCAGCGAATGGAACGGTCGTCGTCGATAATCCAGACACAATTTGATGTGGGCATAAGTTTCAGACGGTAAGTGGAAGAAAAATCGAAAAAACAGTATGGCCGGGGCGACTCTCGCATTCGATGGTGCCATGGTTTTGTGCCACCAGCGTTTGCGCCACGGCCAGCCCCAAACCACTGCCCCCTTCACGGCCGGACACCAGCGGGTAGAAAATCTGCTCGCGAATATCGTCTGGAACGCCCGGGCCGTTGTCGATAATCTCGACGCGCATACCCAGGCGGTAGCGACGACTTTCAAGCGTGATCTGTCGCGCCACCCGCGTTCTGAAAACAATCTCACCGTTACCGTGCATTGCCTGCACTGCGTTGCGCGCAATATTGAGCGTGGATTGAATCAGTTGCTCCGCGTCAGCCCGGATTTCCGGCAGGCTGAGATCATAATCACGACGGAGCGCCACACCTGGCGTTTCGGCCAGAATCAGGCTGCGCACACGCTCCAGAACCTCATGGATATTTACCGCACCAAAATGGGGCGTACGGTGAGGCGTCAGCAAGCGCTCCATCAGGGACTGCAGACGATCGGATTCCTTGATGATGACCTGCGTGTATTCACGCAAGGATTCACGCGGCAACTCGTGCTCCAGCAACTGTGCCGCACCACGAATGCCACCCAGCGGATTCTTGATTTCGTGCGCCAGGTTGCGCAACAGTTCACGGTTGGCTTCCTGCTGCAAGCGCGTTTGTTCCAGCCGGGCGATGCGTAAATGCGGATCGACTGCACGCATTTCAATCAACACCGCGCCCGGCTGCTTATCCAGTGGAGAAACACTGCATCCAACCCGAACAGGAAGATGCCCGCTCACCGAGACATCAATTTCATATTCAATTACGGTTTCCTGCTCGCTACGTGCCGTTTGTACGGCTTGCAGGAGTTCCAGGCTGTGTTCAAACGATTGTTCAGCCGCATTCCCAATCAGCAATGCACCAGACATGCCGAGCAAGGTCTCAGCCGCCGGATTCACGTAGTGGATACGATTGTCCGCATCCAATACCATTACACCCGTGGATAAACAGTCGAGGCCGAGAAAATCAGTGGGGGTAGAAGACACCATGCTCATGCATCCAATAGAAGCACTGATTGTGCCAGAGCGTGGTTGTTGAAGCTTTAGCTTCTTTACAACCACGGCCTACTTCCTGCGAGTGGAGCGTGGTTGTTACCGCTTTAGCGGTTTTAGTGCGGGGTTGTTGCCAACTTGTTGGCTTTACAACCGCGGCCTCCCCTTTACGGGGACAACCACGGCCTACCCCTTGCGGGTGGAGCGAGGTTCTTGCAGGCTGGTCGCCGATTTAACCGCTTATTTCAGATTGGCCAGTTCGCGCTGGATTGACGAGACATTCTGATCATGCTGCTGCACCGTGGCCTGCAGTTTCTTGACGCGATTCAGGTAAGTTGAGTCGGTGTTACGTTCACCGGGCTGCAGGCGTTCACCCAAAGCCAACTGACGGCGCGCTTCATCGGCATTGCGGCGCTCACCAGCAATTTCATCCTGCAGCACCTGTCGCCGCACATCGTCACGACGCTTTTGCGTGCCGGCATCGATACGCGGAAAGTCCATCGGGCTGGGGTTATACGATGCCCGCCTGGGTGCTTTGCTGCCACTCGAAAGAGACGTTGGGGCACCTGGCAAATCGATGCGCTTGGCGCCCTTCCTGTAGACGTCGGTAAACGTCACCTGGCCGTTCTCATCGACATACTTATAGATTTCAGCCTGTGCAGGAGCGGCCAGAATCAGGCACATCAAAAGGGAGAAGCGGACGGTTTGCATAAGTTTTAAATGTAGCGTACGCCACTATAACGGCCAAAAGCCGTCGTTCTTGAACCCCCGGCAACCGATCATACCCGGGGACACCAATAAAAAAGGGACAGCCGAAGCTGCCCCCTTCTCAGTCCGAATGATGCGATTACAGCGAGTAGTACATCGCGAACTCGACCGGATGCGTGGTCATGCGGAACTTGGTGACATCCTGCATTTTCAGCTCGATGTAGGCGTCGATCATGTCGTTGGTGAACACGCCACCGCGGGTCAGGAACTCGCGATCCTTGTCGAGTTCTTCCAGCGCCATTTCCAGGCTGTGGCAGACCTTCGGCACTTTTGCGTCCTCTTCCGGCGGCAGGTCATACAAGTCCTTGTCCGACGGATCGCCGGGGTGAATCTTGTTCTGGATGCCGTCCAGACCCGCCATCATCAGCGCTGCAAAGCACAGATAGGGGTTAGCGGTGGGATCCGGGAAACGGGTCTCGACACGACGTGCCTTTTCGCTGGCAGCGATCGGGATACGGATCGAAGCCGAGCGGTTACGAGCCGAGTAGGCCAGCATCACGGGAGCCTCAAAGCCGGGAACCAGACGCTTGTAGGAATTGGTCGACGGATTGGTGATCGCGTTCAGTGCCTTGGCATGCTTGATCACGCCGCCGATGTAATACAGACACAACTCGGACAGACCTGCGTAACCATTGCCTGCGAACAGGTTCTTGCCGTCTTTCCACAGCGACATGTGGACGTGCATGCCGGAACCGTTGTCGCCAACAATGGGCTTGGGCATGAAGGTCGCCGTCTTGCCGTAAGCATGGGCAACGTTCTGCACAATGTACTTCAGGGTCTGGGTCCAGTCGGCGCGCTTGGTCAGGGTGCTGAACTGGGTACCGATTTCGCACTGGCCGGCGGTGGCCACTTCGTGGTGGAACACTTCAACCGGGATACCGGCTTCTTCCAGCGCCATCACCATGGCGGCACGGATGTCCTGCAGGCTGTCGACCGGGGGCACGGGGAAATAGCCGCCCTTGACGCCGGGACGGTGGCCGGTGTTGCCGTTCTCGAACTTCTCGGCCGACGACCAGGAGGCTTCTTCGGAATTGATCTTCACGCCGCAGCCCGACATATTGTCGTGCCATGTGATGGAATCGAAAATGAAAAACTCGGGCTCGGGACCGAAGTAAGCGGTATCGGCAATACCGGTCGACTTCAGGTAGGCTTCAGCGCGGTGAGCCACCGAACGCGGATCACGCTCGTAACCCTTGCCATCGGACGGCTCGATCACGTCACAGGTCAGGATCAGGGTGGGCTCATCAAAGAAGGGGTCCAGCCAGGCCGAATCGGGATCCGCCTTCAGCAGCATGTCGGACGCCTGAATGCCCTTCCAGCCGGCAATCGACGAACCATCAAACGGGTGGCCGTCTTCGAACCAGTCCTCGTCCACAATGCGGGAAGGAATCGACACATGCTGTTCCTTGCCGCGGGTATCGGTAAAGCGCAGATCGACGAACTTGATTTCGTCGTCCTTAATCATCTTGATTACATCGGCCACGGCCATGCTGAATCTCCTCAAACTAGAAATGGAATGAATTTACGACGCTGTGTATTGCACGAGTTGGGCACATGAATAAAGCCACACCAGTGCTGTTAGCAGCAACCGTGCCATGCAAGATATCGAGCCTCGAGCATTGTGCCACAAGGCTTGTTGCGGGCGATAGTGCGGTACCGGATTTGTATATGGCACCAATTTGATGCCCCCGAATGAACGGATGCACTATTTTGGTGCACATTGGCATCGGGCAACGAGTTTCGTATACTGAATCAACGTTAAAGGGAGTCCACATGGGCCGTATCACCGAACTGCTCGACATCGCCCACACTCGCAGTCAGACCCAGTCCTGGCCGTATGCCGGTGCACTGTTGCCGCACGAAGCCTATGAATTACTGCAAATCGCACCGGGAACACGGCTGATCGACGTACGTTCACGCGCCGAACTCGAACTCAATGGCACCCTCCCGGATGCCGTGCACGTTGAGTGGCAATCGTGGCCGGGATGGGTGCCCAATCCACATTTCCTCGCCCAGCTTGCCCAGGCGACCGATCCTGAATCGCTGCTGATTTTTATCTGCCGCAGCGGTCCACGCTCGCACCGGGCCGCCACCGCCTGTTCCGACGCTGGACGTGGCAGTTGCTACAACGTGCTGGAAGGCATCGAAGGCGATCTCAACAAGGCCACCGGACACCGCAACGAACTTAACGGCTGGAAACAGCGCGGCCTGCCCTGGTCACAGAACTGATTGTTCCACCGCTCCATGTAACCGGTTTCCATCACCGTGGCCTCCACGGCTTTTTTCATGGCACACGCCAAGCCTCGGTTAGAATTCGCCCGATTCCGAGCGCTTATCCATGACCGACCGTTACGCCGTATTCGGGCACCCGATTGCCCATTCCAAATCCCCGCAGATCCATGCCACGTTTGCCCGCCAGACCGGGCAGGACATGACGTATGAAGCCATCCTCGCGCCGCTCGACGGCTTTGCCGACAGCGTGGTGCAATTCATTGCAGCGGGTGGGCGCGGCGCCAACGTCACGGTGCCGTTCAAGGAAGAAGCCTACAAACTGGCCAAGCGCCTGAGTCCACGTGCCCAACGCGCCGGAGCGGTCAACACGCTGAGCTTCGATGATTCGGGAATCGTGGGCGACAACACCGATGGCGCCGGTCTGGTCGCCGACCTCACACGCAACCTGAATTGTCATCTGGATGGCAAGCGCATTCTGCTGCTCGGCGCCGGCGGCGCGGCACGTGGCGTGATCGAACCGCTGCTCGAACAGCAGCCCACCGCACTCGTCATTGCCAACCGCACGGTCAGCCGTGCACAGGAACTGGCCGAACTGTTTGGCAACGGCGTCACCGCATGCAGCTTCGAAGCGGCCGATACACCGTTCGATATCGTCATCAACGCCACCGCCGCCAGTCTCGCCGGCGAACTGCCGCCCCTGTCACCCACGCTCTTCACCGCCGACACGCTTGCCTACGACATGATGTACGGACGCGACACGCCCTTTCTCAGTTTTGCGCGCACCCACGGCGCTGCCACGTCCGACGGCCTCGGCATGCTGGTTGAGCAAGCCGCAGAAGCATTCTTCGTCTGGCGTGGCGTGCGGCCCGATACGACGGCTGTCATCGCGGCACTCCGAACATGATGCGCACTGTCTTGGGTTGGTTGGGCAAAACCGTTGCGGCAGCTGTTGTGCTGGTGTTGCTATATCAGGTATGGATCTTCGCCCACGTGCTCTGGTGGATCGATCACAACCCCAAGTCGACCGCCTTCATGGCCGCCGGTCTGGAACGCCAGCAGGAAAAAAAGCCCGATGCCGAATTGCGCCACAAATGGGTGCCGTACGACCGCATATCGATCAACCTCAAGCGCGCTATCGTCGCTGCCGAGGACGGCAAGTTTCTGACGCACGAAGGCTTTGATGTCGAGGGCATCCAGACCGCAGTCAAAAAGAACCTGAAAAAAGGCAAACTCGTTGCCGGCGGCTCCACCATCAGCCAGCAGCTCGCCAAGAACCTGTTCCTGTCCGGCGATCGCAGCTTCATCCGCAAAGGCCAGGAAGCCATCATCACCCTGATGATCGAAGCCACCTGGAGCAAGCGCCGTATCCTCGAGGTGTATCTGAACGTGATCGAATGGGGCAACGGCATCTACGGCGCCGAAGCCGCCGCCCGGCGCTACTACAAAACCTCGGCCGCCAACCTCAACCGCAACCAGGCCGCCCGCATGGCCGCCATGGTGCCCAATCCACGCTGGTATGAAAACCACCGCAGTTCGCGGGCGTATCAAAGGCGAGTGGCGGTGATTCAGCGATATATGGGCTATGCGAAGGTGCCGCGTTAAGGCAACACTCATGCGCAACCCACGCGCTCTCAAGGCATAGCGCGTTACAATCGCGGGGCCTTTTCACTACCCGCCCATGACCGACGCCCTCGAAAACCAGTCGCAAGACAACCTGGAAAAAAGCCTGGAACAGATCCAGACGCTGCTCGCCAAGATGCGGCAGGTGGAGGAACTCGTCCTCAGGCAGGGGGGAGTGCGGGAAGACCTGGCCAGCAATCGGGAGCACGCGGACTATCTGACTGAATTACAGGCGCGGCTGGAAG
>JANJUT010000215.1 GCA_024710445.1 Thiobacillus sp. | reverse complement strand
ATGTCGCCATAGGTCGCCAGCTGGGCCAGCTCGACCATTTAAAGATGCTTGACGATGAAGGCGTATTCGGCCGGATCGACCGGCGTGATCGACAGGCGATTGCCTTTTTGCAGGATGCGCATGTTGGCGAGTTCGGGATAGGTGCGGATTTCCGACAGCGGCATCAGCCGGGTTTTCTTCACCAGCTTCACGTCCACATTCACCCAGCGCGGCGTTTCCGGCGTGGCCTTGGGGTCGAAGTACTTGTTCATGGGGTCGAACTGCGTCGCGTCGGGATATGCCAGCACACTGACTTCCGCCAGTCCGGCCACGCCGGGTTCGGCGCACGACGAATGGTAGAACAACACCTTGTCGCCGACCCGCATCTGGTCGCGCATGAAATTGCGCGCCTGATAGTTCCGAATGCCATACCAGGCGACACTTTGATTCGGCATGGCAGCCAGATCATCGATGCTGACATCGCTCGGTTCGGATTTCATGACCCAGTAGCGCATGTTCAGGCCCGCTTGATCAGGGTGCCGACGCCTTCCGGGGTGAGTACTTCCAGCAGCAGCGCATGTTCGACCCGGCCGTCGATGATGTGCGCGGTCTTCACCCCGCGGTTCACCGCGTCAACCGCATAGCCCACCTTGGGAATCATGCCGCCGCTGATCGTGCCATCGGCCATCAACTCATCCACCTGATGCGGCGTCAGCCCGGTCAGCAGTTGCATCTGCTTGTCGAGCACGCCCGGCGTATTGGTCATGAAAATGACCTTTTCCGCTTGCAGCACGCCGGCGATCTTGCCAGCCGCGACGTCGGCATTGATATTGTAGGCGTTGCCCTCGGAATCGGCACCGAGCGGCGCCACTACCGGAATGAAGTCGCGCGCATCGAGCACCTGGATGATTTCCGGGTCGATGCTGGTGATCTCGCCGACCTGGCCGATGTCGAGCATCTGGTCGGCTTTTTCCTTGCTCGCCACGAACATCTTCCTGGCGTGGATGAAGTTGCCGTCCTTGCCGGTCAGCCCCACCGCCTTGCCGCCGTGCTTGTTGATCAGCGTCACGATATCCTGATTGACCAGGCCGCCGAGCACCATCTCCACCACATCCAGCGTTTCGTCATCGGTAACGCGCATGCCCTGGATAAACTCGCTCTGCTTGCCGATCCGCTGCAACAGTCCGGCGATCTGCGGGCCGCCACCGTGTACCACCACCGGATTCATGCCCACCAGTTTCAGCAGCACCACATCCTTGGCAAAAGCTTCCATCAAATGCCGTTCGGTCATGGCGTTTCCACCATATTTGATGACGATGGTCTTGTCGTAAAACCGCTGGATATAGGGCAACGCCTCACACAGGATATTGGCTTTTTCAGCGGCGGTATGGGTTGCGGTCATGACGGCTCCGGATTGAATGTGTGCGAATTTTACGCCATTAAAAAAGGCGACGCGAAGTCGCCTTTTTTATTCCAGCGTGCTGGCGTTATTGCACTGCCAGCCGCCTGGCCGCTGCTGCCACCTTCTTCGGCAGCACCAGTTCCAGCACGCCATCCTGGTAGCGGGCATTGGCCGATGCTTCGTCAATCTCGTTCTCCAGCGCAAAACTGCGGCTGACGCGCCCGAATGACCGCTCGCGTCGCAGCACGGTCTCGCCTTCCTTCTGCTCGAAGTTCTTCTTTACTTCGGCGCTGATCGACACCGTATTGCCATCGATGCTGACATGGATATCGTCCTTGCTCACGCCAGGAATATCGGCATGAACCGCGTAGCTCGCCGCATCTTCCTTCACATCCATGCGTATCTGCGGCATGTCCTTGTCCATCTGCACCGGCCGGAAAAAGCCGCGAAACAGATTGTCGAGCGGATCAGACGTTGCAAACGGATCAGTTACCCCAAACGGGCCGTGACGGGTGATATTAGCCATCGTAGTCTCCTTCAAGTTAACAAATGGTCGGATACAACCGATCTGGGGTGCGATGTTTTCGTTTCAAGGGCCGGTTTGTTTCTTTGTGCCGCTGCCACTAAAGTGCACTCACGCCATCAAACCAAAATGAGGCAATACATGCACACGCTTGACGCGCAATCCTGGCTGGCCGAGCACGGAGATTATTTATTCCGGGTGGCACGCCGCCAGCTCCATTCGGACGAACTGGCCGAAGATGCGGTGCAGGAAACCCTGCTGGCCGCGCTTTCCGCACAGGCTCGCTACACGGGTGACGCCAGCCCGCGCACCTGGCTCACCGGCATACTCAAACACAAGATCGTCGACCTGATCCGGCGCCAGGTGCGCGAGGTTGCCCTGCCGCACAGCGCGGATGGCGAGGAAGCAGTCGACCTGCTGTTCAAGGAAGACGGCCACTGGGCCGAACCGCTCCGCTCCTGGGGCAATCCGCATGCCGAAGCCGAACTCAGCCAGCTACGACGCGTGCTGGACGAATGCGCCGACCGCCTGAAACCGTTGATGGCGCAGGTTTTCAGCCTGCGTGAGGTCGGCGGCATGGAAACCGAAGAAATCTGTAAGGAACTCGACATTACCCCGACCAACTGCTGGGTACTGCTGCATCGGGCGCGTTTGTTCATGCGGCAATGCCTGGAGTTGAACGGTTTTTCGAAAGCAGGTGCAACGTGAAATGGATGCCAACGTGTAAGGAAACGACGGAACTTGCGTCGCGCGCCATGGACGAACGCCTGCGGTTTGCTGAGCGCATGGCCATGCAGTTTCACCTGGCCATGTGCAAAAACTGCGCCCGCTTCAACTCGCAATTGCAGGAAATGCGCCGCCTGTTCCGTGTGGAAACAGGCGTGGACGACACCACGCCTGGACTCACGCCCAACGCCCGGCAGCGCATCAAAACCGAATTGCAGAAAAAGCTCGGCTCTTGAGCCTTTTGCAAGTAACCGGTCCGTCCGGGATCATTTTTGATGGCCTTAAATTTATTTGTCTGGAGAGAAAACGATGTCCAAGAAAACCCTTATCGCTACGGCTGTTGGTTCCGCCTTTGTTGCCAGCATGGCTGCCGCGCCCATTGCATCGGCCACCGAAAACCCCTTCGCCCTGTCCGGCCTGTCGAGCGGTTACCAGGTTGCGGACACAACTGTCCCAAAACCGATGGAAGGCAAGTGCGGCGGCATGAAAGCGGGGGAGGGAAAATGCGGCGGCATGAAAGCCGGTGCACCCGAAGGCATGCCCTGCCCTGCCATGATGGCCGCCAACAAGGACGGCAAGGTCAGCAAGGAAGAATTCGTCAAGCGGCACGAGGCCGTGTTTGACTCAATGGATGCCAACAAGGACGGCTCTCTCGACCAGGCTGAAATGGGCAAGATGATGCAGGGCAAATGCGGTGGCGCCAAAATGCCGATGGAAGGCAAGTGCGGCGGCATGGGCGGAATGAAGTAAACGCCCTGCCATGAAAACCCTGCGCCCCACCGGCGCGGGACTGGGTTTTCGGCGCGAGCTTCTGCCCGAGCTGAAAATCCATGTCCCCGATGCCATCGATTTTTTCGAAATCGCTCCGGAGAACTGGATCGACATGGGGGGCGCCTATGGCCGCGACCTGCGCGGTTTTACCGAACGCTTTCCCTTCGTCTGCCACGGCCTGTCGCTGTCACTTGGCGGCCCGGCTCCGCTCGACGAAATGCTGCTGCACAAAACACGGCAATTGATGGATGCCCACGGCATTGCCCTTTTTACCGAACATTTGTCGTACTGCTCGGATGACGGGCATCTGTATGACCTGCTGCCGATTCCATTCACGGAAGATGCGGTGAACTACGTCGCTGCGCGCATCCGCCGCACGCAGGACATTCTGGAACGCCGCATCGCCATCGAAAATGCATCGTTCTATACGGCTTCACCCATCGCCGAGATGGACGAGGCGCATTTCATCCGTGCGGTGCTCGACGAGGCCGATTGCGACCTGCATCTCGACGTCAACAACGTCTACGTCAACAGCGTGAACCATCGCTATGACCCACTCGAATTCATTCGTGCCCTGCCGGGCGAACGCATTGTGTATCTGCACATGGCCGGCCATTACAACGAGGCGGACGACCTGATCATCGACACTCACGGTGCCGATGTGATCGACCCGGTGTGGGCGCTGCTCGATGAAACCTATCACCTCCACGGCGTCTTCCCCACGCTGCTGGAGCGTGACTTCAACATCCCGCCGCTGGCCGAACTGGTGCGCGAAGTCGAACACATCGCGCAGATCCAGAATCGACACAGCCAAACTCAACACAGCCAGGCAGCGCACGCCGCCCATGAAACCCTCGCCCGAGCTTCCTGAATTTCAGCGTTACCAGCGCGCCTTCACCGCGCACATCCGCGATCCCAGGGCAAACCCGCGCCCGGCTGGCGTGGAAGCGCGACGCATGAACATCTACAACGAACTGCTCTACAACAATGTGGAAGGGTTCTTGCTGGCGTGCTTTCCGGTTCTGAAGAACGTGCTTGGCGTGCGCAAATGGTCAAAACTGGTGCGTGGGTTTTTCAGTACGCATCGCAGTCACACCCCCTATTTCCGGCAGATTCCAGACGAGTTCGTGCAGTTTCTGCAAAATGAATGGACGCCCCATGAAGGCTATCCGCCATATCTATTGGCGCTGGCGCATTATGAGTGGATTGAGTTGGTGCTGTCGGTGTCGAACCGCAGCGTGGATTGCGGCATCGATACCGCCGGTGATCTGCTCGATGGCACACCCGTGCTGAATCCGGTGCTGGCCAACCTGCATTACGACTGGCCCGTGCACCACATCGCACCGCGACGCAAAGTGCAACCTGCTGAAACCTGGCTGCTGGTATTCCGCGATGGCCAAGACCGGGTGGCATTCACCGAGATCAATGCCTTCACGGCACGCCTGCTCACCCTGATCGAAGCGGGAACCCTGAGCGGGCGCGCCGCCCTGCAACGCATCGCCGAAGAAAGCCGCCACCCCGACCCCGCGCTGATCCTGCAGGCTGGTGGTGCGCTGCTGGAAGACTTGCGTGCGCGTGGCGCGATCCTGGGAATCCGTCAGGCTTAGTGATGCTGATGCTGCATGGTGCCGCCGCCCGCACCGCGTGCTTCGGCTTTCACCTCAATCGTCTGCTGCTTGCCGCCGGATTCCACGACCAGTTTGAGCGGAACCATCTCGCCCGCAGCAATCGGTTTCTGCAGATTCATCAGCATGATGTGAAACCCGCCCGGCTCGAGTGAAACGGTCTTGCCTTTCGGCAGGTCGATCGCCTTGACTTCACGCATCCGCATCACATCACCATCCATTTTCATTTCATGGATTTCCACGCGCGGCACGACCGGGCTGGATGCCCCTATCAGCTTCGCATTTTCATCGGACTGGATCTGCATGTAGGCACCGCTGACCGGTTGCCCCGGCATGGTGGCACGCGCCCAGACATTGGTGACGCTGACATTGGCAGCCCAGGCGGGCAGGCCTGCAAGGCTGACTAACAGTGCGGCGGCAAGCGTGGTTTTCATCTATTTACCCTCAGTCAAAAAGCTCAGAATTGAACGGTCACGCCCGTGTAGATCGAACGGCCGGTACCGGGAACCTGGACACCCCAGGCGGGGGCCCCTGATGCCATCCCCGCTGGCGGCATGGTCGTGCCCTGCCCAACATATGCCCCGCCCAGGGGAAGGTCGTAGAGTCTATCAAAGACGTTCTCGATCCCTATATCCAGTCGTGCCTGTTTCCACGTATAGCTGCTACGCAGGTTCAGCAAACTGTAGCCAGCTGTCCTGATCTCATTTCGGACTTGCGACACGTCATCCTTGGCATCGACCATCACGACTTCCGCAGTGTTGGTCCATCTGCCCAGATTCTGCACGACGGCCAGTTTCGCGCTCAATGGCATCATGTTGTAGAGATTGTCATCGATTCCGGAAGTGGTTTCTCCCCTGACATAATTCAGCACGCCGGTTGCGGTGAAGCTGCCGTAACCGGTATTTCTGGCCAGTGGCATGTAACCGGAAATATCCAGGCCGTAGAGCTGGGCATCCTGATTGGTGTATTTGAGGAACACGAAATTATTGACGGTCGTCAGGTTTGCCGCGGCACATTTCGATCCAGCCATCTGGCTGTCAGCTGCCTCGCAGCGCCGCGCATTGATGTAATCCTGAACGTAGGTGTAATACGGTGTGATTTTCAGACCCCAGTTCTGCTCCCCGGCGTCATGCCAGTCGGCAGTGGCGCTAATCGTGTGGGCCACTTCCGGCTTCAGGTCCAGGTTGCCGACATAACCGTTGCCATCACCAGTCATGTTGATCATGTTCATCGCCATGCCGCCCGTCGACCAGGTATAGCGCTCATAGAGGTTGGGTGAGCGGGTCTTGCGGGCATAGCCAAACTCATAGGCCGTGCTGTCGTTTTCCATGTAGCGGGCCAGCGCGGTCATGTCCCAATTGCTGTCGGTGCGGCTGCGGTCGGCAGTATTGAAAGCGGCGGCGTCTGCAGCATAGGTACCGTTATAGCCCTGCACCGGCCCGGTATCCATCTTGACCGTTTCGTGACGAAGACCCAGCTGGCTCAGCCACTGCGGGCTCCAGCGCACTTCCCATTCGGCAAACACGGCGTAACGGTCGCGCTCGCCATCGTTGATGTCCCAGAAGGTATCCGGGGACATGCCGCCCGTACCAGAAGCTTCCCACCAGTCATCGAAACGATAACGCTGGTATTCACTCCCGACCCTGAGCGTGTCGCGCGCGGAAAGAACAATATCCGCCTTGACCACGGCACCGGTGTTTCTGCCTTCCGTGTCCATCGGCATACCCGGTGCCCAAGTCTGATACCAGTAAGCCTTGTCTTCGAGGAAATTCATCTTGTGCCGCGTATGCTCATGATAGACGCGCGCCTCCAGCGCACCCCACTGGTACTGGCCCTTGTAGCGCAGATTGACCTGCTCGCTGTCGTTGGCGGTCATGTCCATGCGCTGATTCGGAAAGCCCTGGTAAGGAAGATCCTGCAGGCCCAGCTTCAGTTCAGTCAGGTGGTTTTCATTACGCAGCGCAAAACCAAGGGAATGGTTCATCGATTTATACATGGACGATCCAACCTCGTCTCCGGCCAGCCATTTGGTCGAGGTCGTGATGGATTTTCCGTCATTGACATAGGCCGGCCCTGCTGCCTTGAAATCCCCGCCGGCCGTGTAATTGCCGGATTTCACAGCCGATCCGCTATACGTCACGCTGACCGTATCGCTTGCAACAGTGGCTGAAAGATTGCCGCCAAAAGCATTGCCGTTGCTGCGATAGAAAGCGCCAGCCTCGCCCTTGCGCAGCGTGCCGCCTGCAGCGGCAAATTCCGGCTCCGAAGATTTCACATGGATGGCGCCGCCGATGCTGTCGCCGCTTACGCTCACCGGCGCAAGGCCAGAAAACACCTGGATGCTCTCCACATTGCTGGGATCGATGTAGGACAAAGCGGGGTTCATGTGGTTGCCGCATGCTGAAATCAGATCCATGCCATCGACCTTGATGCGCAGCCGGTCATCCGCCAGGCCGTGGATCGACGGCAGGCTGGACACGCCACCGGCGCCGTACAGACTCACCCCCGGGACATCCCGCAGCAGGCTGGCGGTGTCGCTGGTCGTGGCCCGCAGCGACGGCAGGTTTTCAACCACAATGCCGGCCGGTGCGAGGGTTTCCGGCGCACCTTCCACCACAACGGTCGCCAGGGGCGTCGGCTCATTCGCGCTGGACGTGACCGGAAACAGGCTGATGGCAATCATCAAGGGAAGCAGGCGGGGGACGAAAGCGGGCTTTTGCATAATCAAAACTGAACCAAAATCGGGGTCATAAAGAGACCCAATTGTCGCCTTTTAGCCGCTGTCACGGAATGTGACATATCGTCACACCCCGGCACATCGCAGTGCACGGATTACAATGCCGCCATGTCGTCCGCGGTTGATTCCACCCTGCTTTCCACCCTGCCCGCCCGTGCCCTGTTGGGCCGCTTGCTGGCGGTGCGCGTGTCGCTGATCGCCGGCTGGGCCGTCGGCATCGTGTGGCTGCACTGGGGCATCCACATCCCGATGCCGTTGTTGCCGATGGGAGCGGTGCTGACGCTGATGGCGCTGTTTTCGCTCTCCACCGCATGGCGTCTGCGGCAGGAATTGCCCGCGACGCAGATGGAATTTCTGGTGCACCTGCTGACCGACCTCACCGCATTTGCCGTGCTGGTTTTTTTCAGCGGCGGAGTCACCAACCCATTCGCTTCGCTGATGCTGGTGCCGGTCGTCATCGCAGCCGTCAGCCTGCGCCCGCGCTGGGTGTGGCTGCTGGCGGCGGTGGCGGGTGGCCTCTATGCGGTGCTGCTGTTCTACTACCAGCCGCTGGCAGTGGCCGATCCGATTGCAGCCTACGGCATGCACCTCGGCGGCATGTGGTTCAACTTCCTGATCAGCGCCGGCCTCATCGCATTCTTCGTCACCCGCATGCACGCCGCGCTGCGAACGCGCGATCAGGAACTGTCCACCCTGCGCGAAAAACAGTTGCGTGACGAGCGCATCGTCGCGCTCGGCACCCAGGCCGCACTGGCGGCTCATGAACTCGCCACCCCCCTCGCCACCATCCAGACCACCGCACACGAACTGGCCAGCGAATTCGCCAACGATCCCGACATCGGCGCCGACTGCCGGCTACTGGAAAAACAGGCTCAGGCCTGCAAACGCATCCTCACCCAGCTGGCCGAGCGTGCGCAGGACACCCCTGCCGCAGCCCGGCCACTCGATGCCTGGCTGGCGATGCTGATCGAGCGCTGGCAGGTACTGCGCCCCGATGCGCAGATCACCGCAAGCCTGCCCACCGATCGCCGCGCCTTCACGCCACCCGACGGCCTGGAGCAGGCCATCCTCAACGTCCTCAACAATGCTGCCGACGTATCGCCCGATGCCGTCGAACTCAACACCACCAGCCACGATGACACCCTGCAAATCGACATCGCCGACCGTGGGCCGGGCTTCACGCCCGAACAGAAAGCGCAGGCCGGACGGGTTGCCTTCAGCGGCAAGTCGGGGCATGGCTGGGGGATGGGGCTGGTACTCACCCACGCCACCCTGGAGCGGGCTGGCGGCAGCCTCACGCTCGTCGAACGCGAAGGCGGCGGAAGCTGCGTACGAATTACTTTGCCCTGGAGTCAGGCAACATGAAACTCAAGTTATTGATCGTCGAGGATGACACGGATTTTGCGGCAGTCTTGTCGCGTGCCCTGGGCAAGCGCGGATTCGAGGTGGCGATGGCACACGACGCGGCCGAAGCTCAGGTGGTATCGGACACATTCGGTCCCAGCCATGCCGTGGTCGATCTGAAGCTGCCCGGCGAATCGGGATTGAAGGTGGTGGCCATGCTGGCCGCCCGTACGCCGCCGCCCGCCATCGTCGTACTCACCGGCTATGCCAGCATCGTCACAGCCGTCGAGGCGGTGCGACTGGGCGCACGGCATTACCTGGCCAAGCCGGCCGACGCCGACGAAATCCTCGCTGCGCTCATGCGCGATCAACCGGATGCCACGCTCGACGTCAGCCCCGAACCCCTGACCGTCGCGCGGCTGGAATGGGAGCACATCCAGAAAGTGTTGAACGAGCACGACGGCAACATTTCAGCCACTGCGCGGGCATTGAAAATGCACCGCCGCACGCTGCAGCGCAAACTCGACAAGCACCCGCCGAAAGCCGATTGACCGGGTGGAACTTCGTCTGCCCCAGGCCGGTCTCCTCGAATGTCTTGTCTCGAGGAATCCCACCCCATGAATGCGAAATCCCTGCTCGACCAGCTGCTGAGTTCCGGTCAGTCCGTGCTGTCCAGCACCCTCGGCAATCAAGTGCCCCCCGGCGGTGCGTCCGGCAAGCCCGGCTACGCCAACTTCGGCACCGGCATGCTGGCCGGCGGCGTGCTGGGGTTGCTGCTGGGCGACAAGCGGGTACGCAAGTTTGGCGGCAAGGCGCTGGGCTACGGCGGCGCCGCGGTGCTCGGTGCGCTCGCGTTCCGCGCCTACAGCAACTGGCAGCAGCAGAAATCCGCCACAGGCGCAGCACCCACCCCGCAGCCCGTGCAATTCCTGCCGGCGCCGGCCTCCGAAGACCACAGCCGTGCCGTGCTGAAGGCGCTGATCGCCGCGGCCAAGTCGGACGGCCATATCGATGGACGCGAGCGTGGATTGATCGAAGAGAAACTCGTTTCGCTGGCCGACGATCCCGCCCTGCGCAACTGGATCGACCATGAAGTCGCGCGACCGCTCGACCCCGCCGATGTCGCCGCCGCAGCGGGGTCGATGGAAGTCGCGAGCGAGATGTATCTGGTGAGCGTGCTCGCGGTCGACGCCGAGAGCTTCATGGAGCGGGCCTATCTCGACGCGCTGGCAACCCGGCTCAAGCTGCCGGTCGATTTGAAAGCACAACTGGAAGCCGAGGCAAGGCAGGCACTCGCCACGGCGTGAAGGCTCAGTGGCCGGCGCCCCAGTCGACCACCCCGAAGTAGGCGGTCGCCAGCACCACTCCGCCGAACACGATGCGGTACCAGGCGAACAGCGTGTAGTCGTGGCGGCTGACGAACTTGATCAGCGTGCGCACGGCAATCAGGGCGCTGACGAACGCCGCGACGCCGCCAATCGCAAACAACGGAATGTCGCCGGCGTCGAACAGCTGCCAGTTCTTGTAGAGGTCGTAGGCCGTGGCGGCGAACATGGTGGGAATGGCGAGGAAGAACGAGAACTCCGCCGCCGCCTTTCTCGACAGGCCGAGGAACAGCCCGCCGATGATGGTCGCGCCCGAGCGCGAGGTGCCGGGAATCATCGCCAGCGCCTGCGCGAAGCCCACTGCCAGCGCGCGGCGCCAGTTGAGCTCCTCGACCGTCTCGGTGCTGATCACATGCTTGCGGCGTTCGGCCCACAGGATCAGGAGACCGCCGATCACCAGCGCAGATGCCACCACGATAGGATTGAACAGGTAGGCCTTGATCTCCTTGTAGAACAGGAGTCCCAGTACCGCCGCCGGCAGGAAGCCCGCCATCAGATTAATCGCCAGTCGCCGCGATGCAGGCTCGGTGTGCAGGGTCGTCGCCACATGCCCGAGCCGTACCCGGTATTCCCACACCACGGCAAGAATAGCCGCCAGCTGAATGGCGATCATGAACACCTTGGCCTTCTCGCCGTTGAACCCCAGGAGTTGCCCCGCCAGTATCAGGTGGCCGGTACTGGAAATCGGCAGGAATTCGGTGATGCCCTCAACGAAGCCAAGGATGAGGGCATACAGGATCAGGGTGGAATCGGCCATGAAATAGATACGGATATAAAAAAAGGCGCGTCAGTCAGGCGCGCCCGCGAATTATACGCGGGCCGGATTACAGCATTTCGGCAGCCACAAAGGTCACCTGGTTACGGCCTTGCAGCTTGGACTGGTACTGGCACGCATCGGCAGAGGCAACCAGCGCATCCAGCGTAATGTGGCGCGCCTCCTTTTGTGCCACCCCGAAACTTGCCGTCACCGAGGTGATGCCCTGCTCGCGTGGAATGCGCACATCCTCAATCGCCATGCGCAACCGTTCTGCCAGGGCGGCCGCTTCCTGAAGACTGGTTTCCGGCAGAAACACGATGAATTCCTCGCCGCCCCATCTGGCCAGCACATCGCCCTGCCTGACGGACTGCTTGAGGATGTCCGCCAGGGCCTTCAGCACTTCGTCACCGTGGGCATGACCATAGATATCGTTGATCTGCTTGAATCGATCAATGTCGAGCAGCATGACCGAGGTGGCATGCTTGTGGCGAATCGCATTGCTCCAGAACGAAGCGGTCTTGTCGTAGAAGGCGCGCCGGTTATTCAGGCCTGTCAGCGGGTCCATCTGCGCCAACCGTTCGGCTCGTATCCTTCTTTCCTGGCTGACACGAAGCTGGTAGGCCAGCGCCAGGGCCAGCAGGGTGGCATCGACCAGCATGCCGATTTCCACCGCGCGGAAGGTCCAGCTGTTGTGGGGAATGAATCCCCAGACCGAGAGCGTTGTCAGCAGCGCGCCTGCCATGGCCGCCATCGCAGCCATGAGAAAATACCTGGCCGGTTTCTGGCCGGCATGGACCGATATGGCGCCCAGGAACAGCATGATGATGCTGAACAGGAGGGCGAAACTGAAGGCAAGCAGCAGGGCAGCCTTCTGGCTGTCCAGCAGGAAAGCCGCCACCAGCAGCACGCCAAAGCCCATGCAAAAGGCGATGACAGCCTTGCGTACCCGCGGAAAATACAGCTTCAGGTCCAGGAAGCGGCTGGCGAACACAAGGCCGCTGACGCCATACAGGAACATCAGGGCCGGATTGGACCACTGCTGCCAGCGCACCCAATCGGGCCACAGCCACGCGTAGCCATGACCCGTGTAAGCGATATTCATGATGACAAACATCGCCAGGTACGCTGAATACAACAGATAGCGCGAACTGCGAAAGCCCAGGTAAAGAATGGCGTTGTAGGCAATCAGGGCCAGCAGGAAGCCATAGACGATGCCGTAGCTGAGTTCCTGTTGTGTCTGCCTGGTCCGGAAAACATCCGGACTCGTCAGATAGATCGGCACCACCATGGGGTCAGGGGTTTCGATGCGGATGAACACATCGCTGGTCCCCGCCGCGAAAGCATGATCAAACACAAAGTAGCGATTCGCGAGCGGGCGATCGGAGAAGGCTTGCCGGTCGCCGGTACGATAGCGTGCGACGGTTTCGTCCTTGTGCTGGAAATACACCTCGACCCGGTCGAGCCAGGCCGTTTCGATGGAAAGTCGTTTTTGCAGAATGTCCGCGTTTCGATTGGCCACCGTAAAGTGGATCCACACCGGTTTCGAGCCAATACCGAAATTCAGGACCGGGCTTTTCCCCGGCTCGAATTTCCCGGCGCGCAAGGCTGTGATTGCATCCGGCAGTTCGAGCCGGCTACCCTGTTCAACCATAAAACGGGTGGACAGGCCGATGGCCGTGTCATGTTCCTGCGCGGCCGACAGAGGCGCAGCCGTGGCCAGCGCCCCGCACAGCAACAACAGCACACCGGCAAGCCAGCGCGTCATCCAGAAAACAAAGCGATAGGGTTCCTGGTAATACGGTCGGGGTCGCGGCACGGTCAGACCTTGCGGTAGACCTCGGCGCCCTGTTTCACGAACTCCACCGCTTTCACTTCCATGCCCTTCGCCAGTGCGTCGGCTTCGTTCAGGCCTTCCTTGGCGGCATATTCACGCACATCCTGGGTGATCTTCATCGAGCAGAAATGCGGGCCGCACATCGAGCAGAAGTGCGCGACCTTGGCCGATTCCTTGGGCAGGGTTTCGTCATGGAAAGACTTGGCTTTGTCGGGGTCGAGGCCGAGGTTGAACTGGTCGTCCCAGCGGAATTCGAAGCGTGCTTTCGACAACGCATTATCGCGAATCTGTACCCCGGGGTGACCCTTGGCCAGGTCGGCCGCGTGGGCTGCCAGCTTGTAGGTGATGATGCCTTCCTTGACCTCATCCGTGTCCGGCAGGCCGAGGTGTTCTTTCGGCGTCACGTAGCACAGCATCGCGGTGCCGTACCAGCCGATCATCGCGGCGCCGATGCCGCTGGTGATGTGGTCGTAGCCGGGGGCGATGTCGGTGGTCAGCGGCCCGAGGGTATAGAACGGGGCCTCCTTGCAGTGCTCAAGCTGCAGGTCCATGTTCTCCTTGATCATGTGCATCGGCACATGGCCCGGACCTTCGATGATGGTCTGCACGTCGTGCTTCCATGCGATGTCGGTCAACTCGCCGAGCGTTTTCAATTCACCAAGCTGCGCCTCGTCGTTGGCATCGTAGATCGAGCCGGGACGCAGGCCATCGCCCAGCGAGAAGGCCACGTCGTAGGCCTTCATGATTTCGCAGATGTCCTCGAAGTGCGTGTAGAGGAACGATTCCTTGTGGTGCGCGAGACACCACTTGGCCATGATCGAACCGCCGCGCGAAACAATCCCGGTCATGCGGTTGGCAGTCATCGGCACATAGCGCAACAGCACGCCGGCGTGGATGGTGAAGTAGTCGACGCCCTGCTCGGCCTGCTCGATCAGCGTATCGCGGAACATTTCCCAGGTCAGCTCCTCGGCCTTGCCGTCGACCTTTTCCAGCGCCTGGTAGATCGGCACGGTGCCGATCGGTACCGGTGAGTTGCGGATGATCCACTCGCGCGTCTCGTGAATGTTCTTGCCGGTCGACAGATCCATCACGGTGTCGCCGCCCCAACGGATCGCCCAGGTCATTTTCTCGACTTCTTCCTGGATGCTGGAACCGAGCGCGGAGTTGCCGATGTTGGCGTTGACTTTCACCAGGAAATTGCGGCCGATGATCATCGGCTCGGATTCCGGATGGTTGATGTTGTTGGGGATGATGGCGCGGCCGCGCGCGATCTCGCTGCGCACGAATTCGGGCGTGATCTCGGTCTGCAGGCTGGCGCCGAAGTTCTGGCCCGGATGCTGGCGGTTCATCAGCGCAGCGAGTTTGGCGCCCATCGGGCCGGTCTGGTGCAGGCTTTCCAGATAGGCCGCGCGGTTGTTGTTCTCGCGGATGGCGATGAACTCCATCTCCGGCGTGATGATGCCCTTGCGTGCGTAGTGCATCTGGCTGACGTTCATCCCCGCCTTGGCGCGACGCGGCGTGCGGTGCAGGTCGGGAAAGCGCATCGACGCCAGTTCAGGATTGGCCGCCTGCTGCCGGCCATATTCCGAGCTCAGGTCGGACAGGATCTCGGTATCGCCGCGCGACTC
>JANJUT010000211.1 GCA_024710445.1 Thiobacillus sp. | reverse complement strand
CCAAGCATGGGCTGAATCAAATAGGCAAAAACTACATTCTGTTTGTCTTATATACCATGATGTCCGCCACCCCTGCCTGCTCAAACCCTTGCGCGCGCAGGCGGCAGGCATCACACACGCCGCATGCTCGACCTTCGACATCCGCCTGGTAGCAACTGACAGTCTGGGCATAGTCAACGCCAAGCGCCATGCCGTGCTGAATGATCTGTGCCTTGGACCAATGCTGGAGTGGCGCATGTATCCGCAGTCTTGTGCCTTCAACCCCGGCACGGGTGGCCAGGTTGGCCATCTGCTCAAAAGCAGCGATGAATTCAGGCCGGCAGTCAGGATAACCCGAATAATCGACGGCATTGACGCCGATGAATATGTCGCGCGCGCCCAGCACCTCGGCCCAGGCAAGCGCCAGCGACAGCATGACGGTATTGCGCGCCGGCACATAGGTTACGGGAATACCCGCGGCAGGGGCTTCCGGCACGGCAATGGATGAATCGGTCAAGGCCGACCCGCCGAAATCGCCCAAGCCCAGCTTGATCACCCGATGTTCAATCGCGCCCAGGCTGTGTGCGACGCGCGCAGCGGCGGCCAGTTCGGCATTGTGGCGCTGGCCATAATCCAGGCTCAGCGCGTGGCAAGCGTAGCCGGCCTTGCGCGCAATGGCCAGAACCGTGGCGGAGTCCAGCCCACCCGACAGGAGAATGATGGCGTCCCGACTCATTTTCCCGGCGCATTGCCCCACAGGATTTTGTGCAGTTGCACCTGCATCCGCACCGGCAGCCGGTCGGCAATCACCCACTCGGCGAGTTGCGCCGGCGCCAACTCACCCTGTACCGGGGAAAACAGGACAGGACACACCCGGGACAAATTTTGAGCGTTCATCACCTCCCGTGCCCAATCGTAATCAGCGCGGCTGGCCAGCACGAACTTGATTTCGTCACGCGGCGTGAGGTGGGCAATGTTTTCCCAACGATTACGCGCGTCTTCGCCCGAGCCGGGCGGTTTGATGTCGACGACGCGCGATACCCGCGCATCGACCTGGCTCACATCCAGCGCACCACTGGTTTCGAGTGAAACCGAGTAACCGGCGTCGCACAGCGCAGCCAGCAACGGCAGGCAGTTTTTTTGCGCCAGCGGCTCGCCACCGGTCACACACACCGTAGGCACGCCATATTCGGCGACCCGGGCCAGCAAGGCCGTCAAGGTGACGGTCTCCCCGCCCTGAAAACTGTAGGGGGTGTCGCACCAGCGGCAACGCAGCGGACAGCCTGTCAATCGAACGAATACCGTGGGCAGCCCCGCCCGGCTGGTTTCACCCTGCAAGGACAAAAACACTTCCGTCAGGCGGAGCGTGGTTGCTGACGTTTTAGCGTCTTTGCAACCACGGTCTGCCCCCTGCAAGTGGCGCGTTGAAGACTCGACCACGAAGCTTACTTCAGTGCCGAAAGACGACGGGCAGCAAGCGTCGCTGCATTGGTGTCGGGGTACCTGGCCACCAACTCCTCGAGGGTCTTGCGTGCATCCACGAGGTTGTCCAGTGCAATCTGGCTGGTCGCGATATTGAGCAGCGAGTCCGGCACTTTGCTGCTGGTGGGATACATCGCCACCAGCTTCTGCTGGTGCGCCAGTGCCGATTTATAGTCCTTCAATGCGTAATAGGAATAGCCAATCCAGTACTGCGCATTGGACGCAAGCTCACCGTCCGGATAGGCCTTGAGGAATCCCCTGAAGCTGGCGATAGCACCTGCGTAATTGGCGTCCCGAAACAGGTTGAGCGCAGCCTCATAGGCGCGCGATTCCGCCGCAGGATCGGGTTTCGGCGCGGCAGCCGGACCCGATGCCGCATCGGGTTTGGGAGTGCCTGAAGCTGCGGCTGGCTGGCTGGCTGCGGCTGCAGGGACAGCTTCCGTGGCCTCTGCAGGCTTTCCGGCTTTACCCAAATCCGTGATGCGTTGATCAAGATCGATGTACAAGTCGTTTTGGCGCTTGCCCAGCGTGTCCAGCTGATGCAGCTGAACCTCGGCCTGCCCGCGCAGCTTCGCCACTTCCGATTTGAGCGTCTCGACTTCCTGCAGCAGATCCAGCAGTTGCTGATTCTGCTGGGTCGAGGTTTCCAGCTTGCCCAGCCGGGTATTGATCGAGTCAACAAGCTGCTGCTGCGCCTCCACCTTGCGGAAGAGTTCGTTCGTGCTGGGCCAGATCGACTGGCCCCACGCCTGCGCCGGGGGGATCAGCGCAAGCGCAGCGACCAGGGATAAAACATCACGCCGCATCAAACGCATTACTCGTCGCCATACACCACGTCCGTGCGGCGATTCTGGGCATAAGCCTCTTCGGTGTCGCCTTCATTACGCGGTTTTTCTTCGCCAAAACTTACCGCTTCCATCTGGGAATCATTCACCCCCAGCACGGCCAAAGCCTTGCGCACAGCCTCGGCACGCTTCTGACCCAGCGCCAGGTTGTATTCGCGGCTGCCGCGTTCGTCGGCATTGCCCTGCAGGATCACGCGTGAATCACGTTTTGCCATTAGATAACCTGCATGGGCTTCGAGCACCGGACGATACTCAGGCTTCACCACAAAGCTGTCGAAGTCGAAAAATATGTCGCGTTTCGACAGAGGGCTGGCCGGATTCTTGCGCGGGTCGCCTGTGTAGCCATCTTGCTTGCCATCCACCGCAGCACCGGACACCCCGGCGGCGCCCGTGCCCGCTGTTTCAGCTCCCGTGGCAGTAGCAGCCTTGTCGCCGGTGCGGTCTTCAACCGTGGCTTGCGTACCGGTTGTCGTGCCACAGGCCGACAGAATCAGGGTTAACAGGACAGGCAGAAAAATTTTGTTCATCTAGATCTCCTTTTAGTCATTCTACGAATAAGCGTTCAGCTCGGGTGACACAGGCATCTGCGGACATTCAGGTGACCAAACATCCACA
>JANJUT010000206.1 GCA_024710445.1 Thiobacillus sp. | reverse complement strand
CGCCTGTATTTCGAGCCGCTCTCGCTGGAGGACATCCTCGAGATCGTGAACGTCGAGCAGCCCACGGGCGTCATCGTGCAGTTCGGCGGCCAGACGCCGCTGAAGCGCGCCCTCGATCTGGAAGCCAACGGCGTGCCAATCATCGGCACCAGTCCGGACATGATCGATGCAGCCGAAGACCGCGAGCGTTTCCAGCAGATGCTGCACGACCTTGGCCTGAAACAGCCGCCCAATCGCACCGCGCGCAATCCCGAGAGCGCCATCCGCATGGCCGAGGAAATCGGCTACCCGCTGGTGGTTCGCCCTAGTTATGTGCTGGGCGGCCGCGCCATGGAAATCGTGCGCGAGGAGGCTGATCTGCGCCGTTATATGACCGAAGCCGTCAAGGTCTCGAACAAGTCGCCTGTGCTGCTCGACCGCTTTTTGAACGACGCGATTGAAGTCGACGTCGATGCCTTGTCTGACGGCGAACAGGTGGTGATCGGCGGCATCATGCAGCACATCGAGCAGGCAGGCGTGCACTCGGGTGATTCGGCGTGTTCGCTGCCGCCGTACAGCTTGTCGGCAGACGTACAGGATGAATTGCGCCGTCAGACGGTGGCAATGGCCAAAGCGCTGAAAGTGGTCGGCCTGATGAACGTGCAGTTTGCGATCCAGGGTGATACGGTATATGTACTGGAAGTGAATCCGCGTGCATCGCGCACCGTGCCCTACGTGTCCAAGGCGATTGGCGCACCGCTGGCCAAGATTGCAGCACGTGCCATGGCCGGGATATCACTCAAATCACAGGACTTTGAGAAAGAAATCATTCCGCCGTATTTTTCGGTGAAGGAAGCCGTGTTCCCGTTCCGCAAGTTTCCCGGCGTTGACACCATTCTTGGGCCGGAAATGAAATCCACCGGTGAAGTCATGGGCGTGGGCAATGGTTTTGGCGAGGCATTCCTGAAATCGCAGCTGGCATCAAGCTCCGAACTGCCGAAGCCGGGTGGCCGTGCATTTGTCAGCGTCCGCTCCACAGACCGTGAGGCCGTAATTGAGGTTGCACAGGCGCTGCGCGATCTGGGCTTTAATCTTGTTGCCACGCGCGGCACTGCCCAGGCGATCGAGTCGGCAGGCATTCCGGTAGCTGTGGTGAACAAGGTCAAGGAAGGCCGGCCGCATATTGTCGATTTGATCAAGAACGGCGATATCGACTTTATCGTCAACGTGGTCGAAGACAAGAAAGCGGTGAAAGATTCCTACGCGATTCGAGCTGAAGCCTTGTCGCGCCGGGTCGTGTATTTCACCACGCTGGCGGGTGCGGCAGCTGCCTGCATGGGGATGCAGCATGGCACCGAGCTCGAAGTGTATTCCCTGCAGGCGCTGCATCAGCGCCTGCACTGAGTTGAACCAGCACTGATCTGAATAAGGCAAGGTTGTGAACAAATATCCACTTACCGTAGTTGGCGCCGACATGCTGCGTGCCGAGTTGCAGCATCTGAAAAGCGTGGAGCGGCCCGCCGTGATCCAGGCGATTGCCGAGGCGCGCGCGCAGGGTGACCTGTCCGAAAACGCCGAATACGATGCGGCCAAGGAAAAGCAGGGCTTCATCGAAGGCCGGATTGCCGATCTGGAAGGCAAGCTTTCGAATGCCCAGATCATCGACCCGACCATGCTGGATGCGGAGGGCCGCATTGTCTTTGGTGCAACGGTTGAGCTTGAGGATGCCAATTCAGGCGAATCCGTGACCTACCAGATTGTCGGTGACGACGAGGCCGACATCAAAAAAGGAAAAATTTCCGTGTCATCGCCGATTGCCCGTGCATTGATCGGCAAGTACGCCGGCGACAGCGTGGATGTGCAAGCGCCTGGCGGCGTTCGCCAGTACGAAGTGCTGGACGTGCTGTACAAATAAACATGCGGCGGTTTTGGGACGGTTTGGCCAGTGTGTCGCTGGTCCTGTGGATTGGCGGCATGTGGGCGATTGGCTACATTGCCGCACCGGTGTTATTTGGCAGCCTGAGTGACAAACAACTGGCGGGCCTGCTGGCCGGAAAGTTGTTTGATCTGATGGCATGGATCGGCATGGCCACAGCGGTCTATCTGTTGATCTATCGCATTGCGCAGGATGGCGGCGCTGCATTGAAAACCCTGTTTTTCTGGGTGGTTGCGCTGATGCTGGCACTCATCCTGGCGGGCCACTTTGGCATTCAGCCCATCATGCAGGGCTTGAAGAATGCGGCCATGCCGCAAGCGGTGATGCAAAGCGTGTTGGCTGACCGCTTTGCACGCTGGCATGGCATTTCGAGCATCCTGTATCTGATTCAGAGCGCGCTGGGTCTGTTGCTGGTCTGGCGCTCCGGGCTGGCGCGCTAAGCCGATTCACAAGCGCTTATTTGGGCAGGACAATCACCGGCTTTTCAGCCGCACGATAAATGACCAGAATCTTGCCGATTTGCTGAACGGGCGTAGCGCCGGTAGCGCTGCATATCTCTTCCATCCAGGCCTTGCGTGCATCCGGCTCATTGCTGGCTGCCTTGATCTTGATGAGTTCATGTGCGCCAAGTGCAAGATCGATTTCTTTCAATACGGCAGGGGTTAACCCATTATTCCCTATCATGACCACGGGTTGGCGGCTATGTGCCAGCCCCTTGAGGTGCTGCCGATGTGCGGTCGTGAGTGTTTTCATGCTGTTTCCTTAAACTGAGCGCGGATTGTAGCCGATAGAGATGGTGGACAAAGCGAAGCGAACCAAATCAGGCAGTGCCTGGATGCATGAGCACGTGACGGATCCCTACGTCAAAAAGGCGCAGCAGGACAGCTATCGTTCGCGGGCCGCCTACAAATTACTGGAAATCGACAAACGCGAGCGTTTGCTGCGCCCGGGCATGACGGTCGTCGATCTGGGTGCGGCCCCAGGCAGCTGGTGCCAGGTTGCAGTGCAGAAAATGAAACAGCAGGGCAGGGTGCTGGCAATCGATTTGCTGCCGATGGCACCGATGCCGGGGGTGGACAGTCTGGAAGGGGATTTCACCGAACCGGCCGCATTGGCCTGGCTGGAAGGGAAGTTGCAAACAGGGCGGGTCGACCTTGTATTGAGTGATATGGCCCCCAATATAAGCGGGGTGATGCTGCGCGATCAGGCGCGACATTACGAATTGTGTGAATTGGCGCTCGATTTTGCTGTGAATTGGTTGAAACCTGACGGTGTTTTTCTCGTCAAAGTATTTCAGGGCGTCGGATTTGAGGATTTTCGGGCGCAGATGCGGCGGTCTTTCGAGAAGGTTCTGATCCGCAAACCGGACGCCTCGCGAGACCGTAGTACCGAAGTGTATTTACTGGGACGGAATCCCATTGGAAGTACATAGCGCTGTCGTGACAAGCCTGCTGGATAAGGCCTAGAATGAGCTTAAACGTGCTGGATTCAGCACCCAAGGAGTAAGTGTGAACAATTTGTCCAAGAACATCGCGGTCTGGTTGATTATCGCCGTCGTCCTGATGACGGTCTTCAACCAGTTCGGTGCCCAGCGTACTGCCCAGACACAGGTGCCGTATTCGCAGTTCATTGAAGAGGTGCGTCAGCAGCAGATCACCAAGGTGGTGATCGAAGGCAATGTGCTGAAGGGTGAACGCAGCGATGGGCAGCGTTTCACCAGCTATGCGCCGAGCGATCCGTGGATGGTGTCCGACTTGCTGAAGAACGGCGTATCGGTCG
>JANJUT010000197.1 GCA_024710445.1 Thiobacillus sp. | reverse complement strand
AAAGCCCCGGGATCGCTTATGGTTCCGGGGCTTTTTTCATGGCGTCCCGAAAAAAAGCCGGTTGTTGCAAGCAAGTCTCTGCGGAGGCCGCCGCCTGAACTGGCTTCGCTTCGGTATGTAAACTAGACTGAACCAGCAGCCCCAATCAACCACCGAAAGGATGCATCATGAGCACGAAAGAAGAATATGTCCGCAAAATGCACTCAAAACTGGACATTTGGAGCGCCGAGATCGACAGGCTGTCCGCCAGGGCGGATCAGGTAGGCGCAGACACCCGTGCGGAATATCACAAGCATATTGATGAATTGCACGCCAAGAAGGCTGCTGCGCAAAAGCGCCTGGACGAACTGCGGCAGACGGGTGAAGGTGCCTGGGAAGACCTGAAAGCCGGAATGGAGATGGCATGGGATGCCATCGGTGAGGCGGTTGACTCAGCCAAGTCCCGGTTCAAATAAACGGTTCAGGGCATTTTAATGGGTTGCCGCATGGGCACGAGGAAGCGTGTAAATAATTTGGCCCATTTCTGCCACGTTCCCATCAAATGAAAACGGCCCCCATCGCTGGGAGCCGTTGAGAATACTGGTGGCAGTCTCGGAATCGAACCAAGGGCACGCGGATTTTCAATGCTGCTCTACCAACTGAGCCGGTCCGCGGCCATACGCAACTTCTTTACAAATCAAGTGCTTGACCGCAGCGGTCCGCAGACGTCCGCAGTCAAACGCACTCGTTTTGCGATACAAGTGTCAGAAAAAACACCCTCGAAAACCTGTACGCCAAAGCACGACAGGCAAGACGAACGGGCTTGTAAATCCTGGGTTTGGCGCCGGACCGGCAGCGGCACCCGCGCGCTGTAGTCAGGAGGCCCAGGAATGAAGAACGGTGGGCGCTTCTTTGGACGGCCGCCGTTGCCTTTGGCAGGTCACCCGGCGACTTCTGGTGCTCTTGCCGAGCCCTTATGATGCGCGTGCAGTTTGGCAATAATCCTCTTGGGCCTTAGCGCCGCATCTCATCAGCAAGCTTTCTCAACGGTGCGGCGCCATCCTCCAGATCATAAAAAGCGTAAGGGTTGAGGAACTGACGGCCCCAGAGCAGGTTGCGGTCCACTTCGGATAAATCGGCTTCGGCGCAGACCGCGTTCCAGTGGGCCGCGATGGTGCGCATTTGCGCTTCGATTATTTCAATGGCCTGGTTTTCTGAAAGCAGAAAATGATGGGCCGCTTTCAGGCATGTGCTCAGGCGGCTTCTATTGTCATTGTCATGTATCAGCATGGCTTGGCCGGCCTCTTCTCCGGCGCGTCCCTGAGGGCAGATATCGTAAGCCGGGGTGAGCGTGAGCATGCCCCCATCCCAGAAAGCGGCGTGGTTGCGCGCATGGTCATCGGTATTGCCGCACAGGATGTTGAAGACAATTCGACCAAAGAGTTCGCTCAGTGTGTCCTGGGCGTTTGTGAACCGCCGGCGGATAATCTCGGCCAGATCCTGATAACTGGCGTAGCGCGCCATCATTTCATCAAGACCGAAGAGGGTCAGGGCCGAGACCATTGCCTTGCGCTCCCAGCCCGTTTTGGCCCGCTTCCTGTCGAAGCGCTCGACAAGCAACACGTCTTTGCCTGAAGCGCAGACGAGATCGACGGGCGCAACCTTCAGCCCTGCTAGCGCGGCGAGGCGCATGGCGATGAACTCGGCCTTGACGACACTGTAGAGGTCGTTAGACGCAGAAAACTTGGCGACGTATTTTTTGTCGGCATCCTCGATCAGCGCTTTAGGGCGTGCCCCGCCGATGGCGGTGCCGTGGCGCAGGGCCTGGTCGAGCTCGGGGGTGAGCGGGATACCCTTTTCAACGCGCTCGGCTGACTGCAACAGTTCTTCAAGACTGGCGCTTTGCGCAGCGCGCGGGATGTACGCTGTCGGCGAGGATTGGAAGTCCAGCGCCCCAATGCGGTCGGAACCCGACTCCAGCAGGAAGGCGAGTTCGGACAGGTCCACTCGGTCGAGATCGAGGCCCTTCACCCCAAATTTGCGGTTGAGGATGACGCGTCGCCCCCATGCATCGGGGGCGGCGTCGCGGAGGCAGCCCGGCATCGACAGCCCGTCGAGCAGCGGCAATGCGCCGGACTTCAACGGCAGTTCCGGCAGGTAGAGAGGAATGGCGTCTTTGCGCTCCAGATAGGACTTGCCGTAGTGGAATGCCAGGGTCGTCGAGTTGCCTTCCGCATATAGGCGGCCTGCCACGACAGGCTCTACCGCGCCAGGCAACCATACCCAGACAAAGGCTTCGGTGTATGCGTCAGAACTCATCTTTTACGCCCCCGGTGGCGGGTTTGTGGATCGCCTTGGGCATCAGGGCGAGTTTATCGTCCGTGCGTGCGATCTTGCCGCTCAGCCGGCCGTTATCGGCATCGAACAGATTGACCCCGACAAGGGTCGCGGCCTCGAACATGACGCCAATTTCGACCTTGGGATCGCCCTTCTCGATGCGCTGAAGGGTGCCCCGCGATATGCCAGTGCGTTCCGCCAGTTCCGCAGCGCTCAGCCTGCGTTCCTTGCGGGCAAGCCGGATCAGTTTGCCCAGCAGCGTGACCGCTTCGCGCGTGTGCCGGGAATAAGTTCTGTTTTCGATGCGAGACATTATCTGGGCCATCTATTAGCCATACCACCATGGTATGGGCCATCTATAGATCATTATCCGGAGTTTGAGCTAAGCGTCAAGAGTAATGGGCTATCTATAGGGCATATTCAAGTCATGTGGGCCATAGGTAGACCATAAAGATGGGTTTTCAGATTGGGCGGTAAGCAATCGACGTCTCCCCTTATTTGAGTAGCGCATACGCGCGGCGTGAAGCTGTTCCTGATCGAGCCGGGCAAGCCCAAACCTACTGAGGCTTGGCGGTGGTCTGGAGTCAGCGGGAGGATAGCCAATCTTGTTGCCGAACCTATGTAGAACCTCGCTAGTAGTTCGGTCAGCTGGATGCTTGTGGAAGTGCCTCCCGCAGTAACCCAAGCAGGGTAAGGCAATAAGCCCATTCACCTGGACACCTTCGGGGCCACACAAATGAAAAACGGCCTCCGGTGGATAACCACGGGAAGCCGTTAAAATACTGGTGGCCAGTCTCGGAATCGAACCAAGGACACGCGGATTTTCAATCCGCTGCTCTACCAACTGAGCTAACTGGCCATAATCAACTACTGAAGCTTCGTTTCGATCATGGACGATGCTCCAAGCCAAACCGAAGCCCGGCATTTAAACCTTAAACGCGCGTTGAGTCAAGAAAATGACCGGATTTTTACCGTTTGCGGGCGTCCTGGTTGGGTTGCGGGTGATTGCACGCAATGTTGTGATGGGGCAGCATTTGGCATTTTGCTCGCTCGTGGCGGTTAGGAACAATAAATGGAAGATTGGTTTGTCTGGCTGGTGCGCTTGATGTTTATCGGCATTTTCCCGTTGGGCATCGGGATGCTGTTTCGTGCCTGGGCCATCGGGGTGCGTCAGGATTATCGCCATGTGGCTGACTGGCGCGGTCGCGGTATAGAAGATGGTGCCCGATGGGCGCGCCCGGTCATGGGGATCAATCTGGCCGGTGGTGTGGGCCTGTTGCTGGTGGGGATGCTGGTCCTGCTGATTGGTTTGCCATTTGCGATGTGGTCGGGGCTGACGGCGCTCATTATCTGGAATTATTTTTTTGCGCTACAGATTGTGGTGCGGCGTGCAAAGCATTTCCGGACAATGGTCTGAGCCATATCAATTGGTGGCATCGCAGGCCAAGCGGTGCGTCGGAGGCCGATGGCAGTACAAATTAACCATCCCCCAAACACAGGTCACATAAAACAATGCCGGGGGTGTAAAGTTCCCACTAATAAGAATAATTAATGTGCAATGTGCGTTTCAACTGTTCCTATGTTCCAAACACAAAAGGAGGAGAACGACCGATGTCCAAGCCACAAGACTTTGATTCAAAGGGATACTGGAGTGCAACGCTCCGGCTACTGGTTACCACCCTCGTTATCTGGTTTATCGTTTCTTTCGGTGCCGGCATCCTGTTCCGCGATGCGCTCGACGGCATTCATCTCGGCGGCTATCCCCTGGGCTTCTGGTTTGCCCAGCAAGGTTCCATCTTCGTCTTCGTCGGCCTGATCTTCTGGTATGCACGCCGCATGGACAAGATCGACCGTGAACATGACGTCCACGAAGACTAAGCAGAACAATCGGGAGATGACCAAATGGATCTGAAAACACTGACGTACATCGTCGTGGGGCTGTCGTTTGCCCTTTATATTGGCGTGGCCATCTGGGCGCGCGCCGGCAGCACCAAGGAGTTCTACATCGCGGGCGGCGGCGTGCATCCCATCGTCAACGGCATGGCGACGGCGGCGGACTGGATGTCTGCGGCATCGTTCATTTCGATGGCCGGCCTCATCGCCTTCCTGGGTTATGGCGGCTCGGTCTACCTGATGGGCTGGACCGGCGGCTATGTGTTGCTCGCTGTCTTGCTCGCACCCTACCTGCGCAAGTTCGGCAAGTTCACCGTGCCCGAATTCATCGGTGACCGCTATTACTCCGATGCCGCGCGGATCGTGGCGGTGGTCTGCCTGATCTTTATTTCCTTCACCTACGTGGCCGGCCAGATGCGCGGCGTCGGCATCGTGTTCTCGCGCTTCCTCGAAGTGGACATCACGACCGGCCTGCTCGTCGGCATGGGGCTGGTGTTCTTCTACGCCGTGCTCGGCGGCATGAAAGGCATCACCTATACGCAGGTGGCGCAATACTGCGTGCTGATCTTTGCCTACACCATCCCGGCGGTGTTCATTTCGCTGCAGCTCACTGGCAACCCGCTGCCGCAACTGGGTCTGGGCAGCAGTGTCGGCGACATGGGATTTCTGGCGAAACTGGACAACGTCGTCACCGACCTGGGGTTCGCCAAATACACTTCGGGTGACAAGAGCATGATCGATGTGTTCTGCATCACGCTGGCGCTGATGGCGGGTACTGCCGGCCTGCCGCACGTGATCGTGCGCTTCTTCACTGTGCCCAAGGTGCATGATGCGCGCATCTCCGCCGGATGGGCGCTGATCTTCATCGCCATTCTCTACACCACCGCACCGGCCGTTGGCGCCATGGCGCGCTACAACCTGCACACCACGGTGAACAGCGCACTGGCCACCGGCGGCGATATCTTCGCCCCCGAAGCCAGCCTCGAAGGCGAGGTCCGTCCCGGCTGGATGAAGCGTTGGGAAGCCACCGGCCTGATCCGCTGGGACGACAAGAACGGCGATGGCCGCATCCAGTATTACAACGAGAAGAGCAAGGACGAAGCCTTCCTCGCCAAGGCCGACGCCGCAGGCTGGAAAGGCAACGAACTCGGCGCCAAGGCCAAGGACGGCAGCTTCGAAGGCAAGGTCGACCGCGACATCATGGTGCTGGCCAACCCCGAAATCGCCGGCCTGCCTGACTGGGTGATCGCCCTGGTGGCCGCCGGCGGTATCGCGGCCGCGCTGTCCACCGCCGCCGGCCTGCTGCTGGTGATCTCTTCCTCCATCTCGCACGATCTGCTCAAGGGCATTTTCGTGCGGAATATCTCCGAGAAGGGCGAGTTGATGGCGGGCCGTATCGCTGCCGCCGTTGCAGTGATGGTGGCCGGTTACCTGGGCTACAACCCGCCCGGCTTCGTCGCGGAGGTGGTCGCGTTCGCCTTCGGCCTGGCGTGCGCCTCCCTCTTCCCGACCATCGTGCTCGGCATCTTCAACAAGAAGATGAACAAGGAAGGCGCCATCGCCGGCATGCTGACCGGCCTCTTCTTCACCATGGCCTACATCGTCTACTTCAAAGGCATCTTCATCGAGCCGATGGCCAAGAACGAAGCGGCCAACTGGCTGTTTGGCATTTCGCCCGAAGGCATCGGTGTCGTGGGCGCGCTGCTCAACGTCATCGTGGCCTACCTCGTCGGCAAGATGACTGCCCCGTGTCCGGATCACATCCAGCACCTGGTGGAAGACATCCGCTACCCCAGGGGTGCGGGGACTGCCCAGGCGCATTGATTCGGTAGCCTGGTTTCAGTGAAATGATCAACCCCCGCTCCGGCGGGGGTCTTTTTTTGCTTAAACAGGCTGGCTCTGTCGTTGCCAGTTTTGCGCCAGCGTTCTCATGTCACGAAAATTAGTCACGCCCTGGAATGCCAGCAGCGGCTGCAGTGCCAGGAACAGTTCGGCGGTCGCCAGCGCGTCGGCCAGCGCATTATGCCGGGCGTAGTTGCCGATTCCGAATACCCCCATCCAGTCATCCAGTGCACGCGTGTGCCGCGCAATCCGTGGATGCAATGCGGGCGCGACATAAGCCAGGTCGGCCCAGGCATGATCGAACTTGATTCCCAGAAACTGCTTCAATGCACGGTTGATCATGGCCTGGTCGAACGCGACGTGGAAGGCGATGAGCGGGTCTTTGCCGAGGTATTCCAGAAACGTGAGCAAGGCGTCTGCCGGGGGCACGCCTTCGCGCTGGACGGTGCCGCCGATGCCGTGGATGAGGATGTTGTCTTTTTCGCTGGCCTCGGTTTGCTGCAGCACGATTTCGAGGCTGTCGTTGAGCTGGATGCGGCCGTTGGTGGCAGCGACGGCGCCAATGGCGATAAGGTGATCCCTGGCGGTGTTGAGGCCGCTCGTTTCCACGTCCACTACCACGTAGCGGCTGGTGTTCATGGGTTGATCCTGGCGCGGCACGGGCAGCGCCTGCCAGGCGGCCAGCCGTTCAGCCTGCTGCGGCGTGAGTTCAGGCGGCTTGGGGAAGAACGCTTCCAGCCAGCTCATACCTGATAATCCAGGCCCAGCTTGGTTTGCAGTTTGCGTGCCTGGCGGAACACTTCTTTCAAGATGCGGCGGTCCAGTGTGTTGAGCGTATCGGGGTCGACCCGGTTGGTGAGCGGCTTGCCCTGTTCGTTCTGCTCGTGGTGCAAGCGCAGTCGCAGCAGCTGGATGAACAGAAAAGCATCGCAGTAGGCGTCGATATCCTGTTTCTGGATATGCAGGGGCACCGCGATTTCACGCAGTCTTTCCAGCGTGTTGGTTTGTGAGCCGCCCACCGCCAGACTGAAAATGCGCGCGGCATCGACAAAAGGCGTAATGCCGTTGAGCTTGAGGTCGACCGTGTGGCCTTCGCTGGTGACAAAATCGCGCACCACGCCTAGCGGCGGCCGGTTGCGCAAGGCGTTGACGGCAAGCTGATGCAGGAAACGGGTGTTCTTTGGCGCAGCCTGTTGCAGCCATGCGCGCAATGCTTCTCCCAGATGACTTGCACCATACAGCGGACGAAAGTCGAAGAAGATGGTCGAGTGCAGCAGATCCATCGGCGCACCGTGATAGATCCAGTTGTCGAAAGTGCCCTGCCATTCTTCCAGCGACAG
Organism: Thiobacillus sp.; assembly: GCA_024710445.1. Taxonomy (GTDB): domain Bacteria; phylum Pseudomonadota; class Gammaproteobacteria; order Burkholderiales; family Thiobacillaceae; genus Thiobacillus. The sequence continues at coordinate 3,600 of JANJUT010000197.1, read as the reverse complement.
ACACCACTTTGGATTCGAAGCCATGACGAAGCCATTGCACAGCGGAAAGCCGCAGGCATCGAGTGCGTCATTAATGCGCCTGGCAAACGGCAGCAGCACTTCGCGCAATGCAGCCGGAGTCTGGCCAGCCTTGGGCGCGAAGATGATGCCGTTGTCCTGGTCGGTGTTGAGCGTCTGTTCGAAGCGGCCTTCGGAACCCAGCGCCAGCCAGCAGAATTCGATGTCTTCGATGGGATTGGCCGCAAGTTCCAGTTCGATGATGCGGGTGGTGAGCAGGTCGTTGAGCGTGGTGATGATCTGGGTCAGCTGCTCGGCTGCCACGCCCTGCGCCAGCATGTTGCGGGCGAGTTGCTGGATGTCGCGTGCGCATTGCTTGAGTACGTCCAGGGTGGCGGCATGGCGAATGGCGTTGCTGATCCGGCTCAGGCCGACGCGCTGCAGGTTGAACAGATCCTTTTCCGATACCACCCCAACCAGGCATCCCTTGTCGGTTACCAGCACATGACGGATACCCTGCTTCGCCATCGCCAGTGCCGCTTCATGAGCAGGCGCATGCGGTGGCAGCGTGGCGAGATTCGTGCTCATGACGCCGATGACCGGCCGGTCGAGATCGGCTCCGGCCAGCACGACGCGACTCAATACATCGTGCAGGGTGAGGATGCCCATGGGCAAACGGTTCTCCACGGCCACCATGGCGCCCACACCATGATCCTGCATCGCCTGCAAGGCCTGTTTGATCGAGTCGCCCGGAGAGCAGGTTACGGGTTCGCGCCGGATGATGGCCGACAGGCTGCTGCTCATCGATTGCTGTTCCGCGCTGGCCTTGGAATAGCCCGCCTGGATCAGGTGCTGCGAGTGTTCGAGCAGGTTGGCGATGCGGCGGGTGCAGAAATCGTGGAAAGCCGCGCTTGATTTGGTGAGTTGCAGAAAGTCCGTCGCCGCCACGATGTAGCAGAACACATCGCTGCCGGCACGGTAGACGCTGGTGACGGGACGGCTGGCGAGCAGTGCGCCGAGCGGAAAACATTCCCCTTCGTTCAGTTCAAGCCAGGTCGTTTCCTCCGCTGCAGTGACCAGTTGCTCGCCCTGCACCACGCCCTGCTTGATGATGAAAAAGGCGACGGGGTCGTTCTGCTCGGGCGAGAGCACCGCTTCCCCCTTGGCGAAATACGCCAGCGTGGCATGCTGCGCCAGCCAAAGCACGTGTTCGCTTTCCATCTGGTCGAATGGCGCAAACTGGCTCAAATGATCGGCAGTGGCCTGGATCAGCGAATTGGTCGCCTCTGACATGGATTTCCTTTTGTCCCGTCCTGGGTTCGGAGACCATTATGGTCAGGTGCCAGACGCTTCTGCAAGGCGCTGGGGAAGCGATGTACATGAATCTGCTGGACAGGCAATTGCTGGTGGCGGCAAAGATAATCCGGCAGCCGTTTTCGATTGCCTTTGAACATGGGATTCACAGGGTAAGCCGCCCATTAAGGAAACGCTGAACAAGTCCTTCGACAGGCTCAGGACGAACGGCAAGTAATTGATTTCATTCGTGGTTAAGTAGTGACTTGGCACAGGGTCATCGTGCTTGGTCAATACTTAGTCGTTCCATCAGCGCTTGTCGAACCACACAGCAAACCAATTTGTTCAGCGCTTCCTTAAAAAACGGTGGCCGCAGCCACCGCTTTTAGTGTGTTTGTAAACGCTGATCAGCTTGAGCGCTTGCGCATAAAGCGAGCCAGTGCCAAGCCTGTTCCCAGCAGCAGCAGTGAACCAGGCTCGGGAACGGAATTGTTGCCCCCACCAATCGGCGCGAAGCGATCTTCCAGCGTCCAGGCCAGGACATCGTGATTGGCAAACGCGGCACCAGTTCCCGAAGTGAATCCGACGAACGCATTGGTGGTGCCCAAATCAAGCGCCAGATCGCGGGTCAGCGACAGAATCGCACTGGAGGGGCGCACGCCGGAACGGTTCATGCGGGCCTCCAGCAGATTGGTTGCACCGTTGTAGTCGACCCATACGCTCCAGATGTCGCCGTTATTCATGTCGGCTTCGGTGACCTCGGCAAGCATGATGGAGCTTACGCTGCCATTCACATCGATTCCGATGTGGTTGCTGCTGAAATTGTCGCCACCGCCGTTGTTCCAGGTATCGAACTCAATGCCAACGCTGTTGCCAATGCCGAGGTAACCGATTCCGCCGCCCGCACCCCCCACGTTGTTGCTTACAGTCTGCACCACGAACACCAGGCCATCCGCGCCCAATCCCAGGCCGTCATGTGCACCACCTGGATTGGTGAACTGGAACTGGAAAAAGGTGCTGAACGAGGCGTTGGATGCCAGGGAGACCGTGCTGGTTGAGAAGGCGCTGCCTGACTGACCATAGTTGGCGGGCGTGACACGCAGGGCGTTACCGGCTTGCGCGGCATTGCCGTTGAGCGTCAGGCCGCTCACGCTGGAAAAATCGGTGTAATTGATCACGGCGGCGCTGGCCGAACTTGCCAGTATCAAGCCGCATGCGGCGGCGGCCAGTTGGTTGAAGATTTTCATGTCTCACTCCCTTGATTCGGTTGGTCTGGATGCGACGACTGGGTCGCTCATTGTCTTGTTTCAACAATGTGCAAAACCCGGGCCAACTGCATAGGTGTTTATTTATTTCTTCATTAAATCAACAACATGCAATTCACCTGGCTTTGTGATGGCGAAGTTCAGACCTGTTTGATAAACAAACTGTAAAAAACACCGACAAGGCTCGGGTTTCTGGCACCGGTCCGGCAAAATCCGGGCATCGGGATAGGGGCGGTCAGGATACCTGACCGAGCCCCTCCCACACCACCCGGCATGCGGGTCCGCACCGGGCGGTTCGAGAAGTTGAGGTCATGAGAGACGGGGCAGGCCCAATCTGTCGAAGTAGGCAATCGTCAGAATCCGGTTGAGTTCCCCGGCGCTGTTGCGCCAGCAGCAGCGTGCATTTTCGCTCCACGCTTCCTCCCCACAATCAGTCACCCTCATGCAGTTGCGCTTCGCTCGTTGTGATCAACTCGCGGTGGTACTTGCACCCACAAGAGTGCGCCCGTGCCGGGCGCACAAAAAAAAGCCCCGCCGAAGCGGGGCTTTTGGGGCTGCGCAAGCAGGCAACAATTACATCATGCCGCCCATGCCACCCATACCGCCCATGTCACCCATGCCGCCGCCCATGCCGCCAGCGGGCTTGTCGTCCGGCAGATCGGTGACCATGCAGTCGGTGGTCAGCATCAGGCTGGCGATCGAGGCTGCATTCTGCAGCGCGACGCGGGTCACCTTGGTGGGGTCGAGCACGCCCATCGCCACCATGTCGCCGTATTCGCCATTGCCGGCGTTGTAGCCAAAGTTGCCCTTGCCTTCCAGCACCTTGTTGACGACCACGGAGGACTCTTCGCCACAGTTCTTGACGATCTGGCGCAGCGGCTCTTCGATGGCGCGCAGCACGATTTTCACGCCGGCGTCCTGGTCGTGGTTGTCGCCCTTGAGATCCTTGATCGCGGAACGTGCGCGCAGCAGGGCTACGCCGCCGCCGGGGACGATGCCTTCTTCCACTGCAGCGCGGGTGGCGTGCAGCGCATCTTCAACGCGG
>JANJUT010000118.1 GCA_024710445.1 Thiobacillus sp. | reverse complement strand
CCCGGATTGCCGGCCTGAATTCATTGCCGCCTTCGAGCAGATGGCCAACCTGGCCACCCGTGCCGGGGTTGAAGGCGCAAGACTGCGGATACACGCGCCGCTCCAGCATTGGTCCAAGGCACAGATCATCCAGCACGGCATGGAGCTTGGCGTTGACTATGCCCAGACCGTCAGCTGCTATCAGGCCGATGTCGAGGGCCGGGCATGCGGCGTGTGCGATGCCTGCCGCCTGCGTGCACAAGGCTTTGCACAGGCAGGCGTGGCGGACATTACGGTATATAAGACAAACGGAATGTAGTTTTTGCCTATTTGCCCCGGCGCAGGGTTGGGGAATAATCGCCGGTCCAGAGCAAAGCAGTAACCCAATAGCAGCAACCAAATAAAATCCAATACAGGAGAGATTCACATGGAAGGAATCGATTTAATCAGCCAGGCGTTAACGGCCATGGGCTGGGACGCTAGCGACGCCAACGTCAAAACGCGCACCGTCGCCTGGCTGGGATTCATCCTGGCCTTTATTTTCGGCTACGTGGGCAACAAAACCCAGTTCTGCACCATGGGTGCCGTGTCCGACATCGTCAACATGAGCCCCTGGGACCGCATGCGTGCCTGGCTCCTGGCCATTGCCATCGCCACCATGGGGACCAGCCTGCTGGCGTATACCGGCGACTTTGATGCATCCAAGACGATTTATACCGGGTCCAGCTTTTACTGGCTGGCCGCGCTGGTCGGCGGCCTGACCTTCGGCGTCGGCATGACGCTGGCCGGGGGCTGCGGTCAGCGCACCCTGGTGCGTCTGGGCGGCGGCAATCTCAAATCTGTCGTCGTGTTCCTGTTCCTGGGCTATGCGGCCCTGGTGACCCTGTCCGGTATTTTTGGCGCATTCCGGGTTGGCGTCCTGCAGGCAAGTGCCGTAACCGTTCATCTGGACGGCATGCAGACGCTGCCTGCCCTGCTGGGTATGGCCACGCCTCAAGGCATTCTGACGATCGGAATGGCCGTGGGTGTGGCCTTGCTGGTGTTTGTTTTCATGAACAAGGAATTCCGGGGTAGTCGCGACAACATCCTGGCCGGCGTGGTGATCGGCCTGATCGTGGTGGCGGGCTGGTACGTCACCGGTCGCTTTGGTTTCGGCATGGATCCCGACACGCTGGAAGACGTCTATCTGGGCACCAACTCGCACCTGGCTGAATCCATGACCTTTGTTGCGCCGCTGGGCTACACCATGAACCTGTGGGCCTACTGGACCGACAACACAACCATCGTCACCTTTGGCGTGGCCAGTGTGTTTGGTGTGGTTATCGGCGCTTTTGTCTATGGCGTGGTTCACAAAACCTTCCGTTGGGAATCGTTCAACTCCCCGCAGGACATGTTCCGCCACATTATCGGCGCCACGCTGATGGGTTTTGGCGGCGTGACCGGGATGGGTTGCACCATCGGACAGGGCGTCACCGGCATGTCCACCCTCGCCGTGTCATCCGCCATCGTTCTGGTCGCCATCATTGCCGGGGCCGCCATCACCATGAAAATCCAGCTTTACCTGATGATGCGCGAAGCCTGAGGACTATCCCGGCATCGGGCAGATGGGTGTATCGATGGACGAATCTTGATATTCATCGATATGTCGCATCGTTGCCATTTACGAAAAGGGCGGGTTTTCCGCCTTTTTTGTTGCTGAACCGGAGGCCGAAATTGATGTTCGAGTAATGTGTCTTGCAGTGTGCGGCGTAAAAAATCCGCGCGCCGCGCCAAAAAGCCGACATAGCACTTTACCCCGGCATGCGGCATCGGCTATAATCTTGCGCTTTCGTGGATTCGGTTTCGGCCTGTTCCACGGGTCGGTAGCTCAGCCGGTAGAGCAGCGGACTTTTAATCCGTTGGTCGCGAGTTCGAATCTCGCCCGACCCACCAACAATGCAAAAAGCCACGGTTCGCCGTGGCTTTTTGCATTGTTGCGGCAATAGCGTTCTTTAACCAATTGATCCACGAATGAATATTCGTGTGGAAACCTCAGTGCCCCCCGTTTGTCCCGTCCTGCGGGCGTGTGCACCTGCGGCCCGTTTAACAAAACGGAGCTATGCTGCCTTTTCCAATGGCTGATGGTCGCATTTGCTGACCGATAGAATCTCAACGCCAACAACCTTGCCCGACTCGTCGAAGTCCAGGATAACGCCGGGCTGCACTTGCTCCGATTCAATGATCTTCGCTTCGCCAAGCCGGACATACTGCGCGTCAGCGGCCGGGTCATATTCGATTTTCATAGCTTTCCTTTCATTGTCCGGTCGAAATAAACGGTTATGTCCTTTGGGGACGGTATCCAGTCGGAAACGATCAACGGCGGCTCTTTCGTCGCATTGTAGATTACACGTAACACGCGATTACCGAAATCGGGTATCCGCTTCAGCGCGTGATGGAGCGTCGGGTCGCTTTCATGAGGTAACAGCAGATCTGGAAGCGTTCATCGCGGCATCGAGCCATGCGGGCGCGATTTCACACTCTTGGATAATTGTTTCCGCATGCGCACTCAAAACATAAGCCATGGCGCAGTCTGGCATTTCGCGGCGTTTTCATTGTGGGGGGGAAGGCAAGCTCGCTGGTTGGTGACGAAAACTGTCACCCCTTGCCGCAGAGGGGCGGTGCGGCTGGGCGGCAAGGGGCTGCTGCGTTAATGCCTTGCTGGCGGCCACTGCCTGGCAGCGTGCAGCACGCGCAGCACGCGTACCAGGTCGCCAGCCGTGTCGTAGACCAGGATGTAATTCTGATGCGCGACCAACTCGCGGGTCCCAATAACACGACCGGGATGGCCAAGGCCGGGATGATCGATCAAGCGGTTCGCCTTCTCTGAAAGCAGCTCATCAAGGGCCAGCGCCGCGGCTGGATTATCCTGCGCGATGTACTCGCGTATCTCTTTCCGGTCTATGTTTGCCGGGCGTGTCCAAACCAGCCTCACGAATCAGTGCCGGCCATCTTGCGGCGCGTCTCCACACGCCAGGCGGCCGCTTCTGCCTCGACCTCTTCGGCTGAAATCAGGTCACCGGCATTGGCTGCATCCAAACCGGCCTGCACCTGGCGACGAAACCAGGCATCATGCTCGGCGGCGTCCTGCTGCTGCCGCACAAAGTCGCGCATGAAGTCGCGCAAGAGCTGCGCGCCGGTACGGTCGCGGGACTTCGCTGCCGTGGAAAACGCGTCTTTCAATTCTTCATCGACCCGGAAGGTAAAGGTTGCTTCGCTCATTTGTTGATCCTTGTGTGTTACACAGTAAGTGCAATGTAGCACGTTCGTCCTGTTGTTGCGCAAATCCTGCGCCTTATTGATAAATCGTGTCTCCATTTATTATTGATTCGGCCTGATGAA
>JANJUT010000108.1 GCA_024710445.1 Thiobacillus sp. | reverse complement strand
GCCACTAGCGAGCTGGCGCATCTGTTTTATGTTGAAATGGGAGCGGGCCTAACAAAACCCGGCCCCTTCGTTAATCTACAGGCCGACACCTACTGGTCTGGCACGTCGTATGCCCTAAATTCAAGCTGGGCATGGAGCCTCCATTTTGCTAATGGCTGGCAAAACCCTGGTGTTAAGACCAATAGTGTCTTTGCCTTAGCTCTTCGCCCAGGTGACATCGCCAACCTGCTCCCTGTCTCGCTGATCGGCGGCCCCTACGCCATTAATCAGGGACAGAACCTGCTGCTGAACGGTGTCGCCTCCTACGACCCCGACTACGTGGCCGACTCGATCGTCCAGTACGCCTGGGACCTGAACGGCGACGCCACCTACGACGTCTTCGGCGCCACGCCCGATGTCGATCCCTCCACGCTGACCGGCCTGGGCATGGGCGCCGGCACCTACACCCTGGCCCTCAAGGTCACCGACACCCACGGCACCTACGGCGTCAGCACCACCAGCCTCACCATCGCCGCAGTGCCCGAGCCCGAGACCTACGCGATGATGCTGGCGGGGTTGGGATTGGTGGGGTATGCGGCGAGAAGGCGGCGCGGCGCGCGCGACTGAGGCGATTCGACGGCCGCCGGGCGGGGCCTGCACGGGCGGGAGTCAGAATCAAAGGGGCCTGGGTCGAATTAATTTCCAGCGAAGGCCGATCTCAAAAATAGCTCGACCCTGGCCCCTTTGATTCCATTACGACGAACTAGGTGGTACCGCAGGGTTTCCGGATCAGGCCAAATTTACCAACTTTTCCGGCGGTGAATACTGGTCCGCCACGAAGTCGTTCATAGACGGCCATTTAGCGTGGACTCTCGAGTTTTTTCGCGGCGGCAATCAACAACCGTGGGACGATTTTGCTTACGCGTTGCCTGTTAGCCCTGGGGATGTCGGCGCAGTCCCCGAGGCGGAGACTTGGGCGATGCTCCTGGCGGGTCTGGGGCTGGTGAGCGTGGCGGTGAGATGGCGGCGTGGGTAATTAGGCACGAATGGGTGCAAGTGACGCTGTCAGCCCATGAACAGATAACGCAATTAACCAGGGAGAAATCATGAATTCACTGAAATGGAGCATGGCTGTGCTCGCGCTGGGCGCGGGGATGTCGGGCGTCGCGCAGGCGGCGTTGCACGACCGGGGCGGCGGCCTGATTTACGACGACGTGCTGGATGTGACCTGGCTGCAGAACGCCAATTACGGAGCGGGATCGAGTTACGACAGCCCTGAGGTCGTAGACGTGAACGGCAACTATGAAGTCGTGCCCGGCAGTACCAGCAACGGACGCATGTGGTGGGGGAACGCCGTCGATTGGGCGTCCAACCTCAGTTATTACGACAGCGTACGCGACACGACCTGGACTGACTGGCGTCTGCCCCACATGACCAATGTGGCTCCTTGTGATTTCTATGCTGCGGGGGGCAATTGCGGTTTTTCGGTCAATCCGGGTAGCGGCGAGTTGGCGCACTTGTTTTTTATCAGCTTAGGAAATCAGTCGGCATACAACAACAACTGGGATCCTCAGTCGGGTGGCGGGCTTGTGAACACGGGGCCGTTTGTTAACCTTCAGCCTGACGGATATTGGTACAGCACGACTTGGGACATGAATGACATGTACACACCCGCATGGGGATTTAACACGGGGTTGGGATTACAGGCTGGTTTGTCTGACGATATTGGGCGTTATGGGCAATACGCTATCGCTGTTCGCGATGGTGACGTCGCTGCCGTTCCAGAGGCTGAGACGTATGCATTGATGCTGGCCGGGTTGGGGCTGATCGGTTGGCGCATGCAGCGGCGTAGGTGAAGTGTTCGCTTATCGGTCTACTGGCCCAGGTGAATCTGGGATAGGTCGCGTTGCCCCCGACTTGTTTGCGTTATCCGCAAGGTATAGATCAAAAATTGCGAGACGCATCCATACGTTGGTGCAGGATGCGGCTAATCGCCAAGCAATGATTAACGATAAGGGGTCAGCTTCGCAATTTGCCTGGCAGTCAACTCAGGCCAGCCGGATGATCTGATTCAGCCGCTCGCAGACGTCGGCAAAAACGGCATCGGGGAGGGCGCCCAGCGGATGCGCTTTGGCGCCGCGCATGCGCCAGTCGAAGGATTTGGGCTGGTGGCACAACACATAGCTGGTCTTGCCGGCCTTGCCGCGTCCCTTGGCGACGCCGGCCGCCACGGCGAAGGGATTGTCGGCGTTGTATTCGGCCGTGGTCATGGGCAGGCCGATCACCAGCGAAGTGCGGGCATTGAAGTTCCGCGGCGACAGCACCAGAAAAGGATGGACGTCTTTCATCTCCCGGCCCGCCTGCGGATTGCAGTCGATCCAGATGACGTCCTGGCGGTCGGGCGCCCAGGCGGCGGTTTTGGCGGCCGCTACCACTGTTCGGCACCCACGGGCGTCGCGGCCATGACCTCGCCGCCATGCCGTTCCGGATCGAACTGCGCCAGGCGCTGTTCGAGGGTGAGCGCGGATTCATCCGCCGGCCGGATCACGATCTGGCCGTCCTCGACCGACACGCGCACGCGCTGGTCGACGTGCAAATGCGCGGCGCGGGCGACGGCGGCGGGCAGGCGAACCCCCAGGTTGTTGCCCCACTGCTTGATATCCAGATAGACCTCGGCCAAGACGATTCTCCGTGACAATGTTTAAACGAAGTATAAACATTCGGCTAGTCGAATGTCCACGCTGTCAGGTGAAACGCTGCTGAAGAGCGATAAGGGTCAGCTCAGCCTCGCATTTGTCTTGCTCCACGCTGAACGTGCCACTATGGTCCGGTCCATGCGCACCGAACCCGTCACGACCCTCAAACGCCAGGCGGCCGAATTTCTCGCGGATATCGAACGGGACAAACAGTCCATTCTGATCACGCAGCACGGGCGGCCGAGTGCCTGCCTGGTGGACGTTGAAACCTTTGAACTGCTGCAGCAGCGCATGGCGGTGCTTGAGGGAAACGCACGGGGTGGAATGGCGGTCGCCGAGGGCAGGGTGGTGACGCATGCGGAGGCCAGGACCCGCATGGCTCGATGGCTGGAATAATCCAGCCCCGGACCGCGCCGATGCATCAGCGCGACCCGGGAATGACACGGCTCAGATGAACAAACACACGTCCGACATCTGCGCCTGCGGCAGAAAACTCGCCGCGCCGATCCAGCCCGCGATCTCGGGAATGAACTCGTCCTGCGAATAGCCGAACAGGTCGACCGTCATCTGGCAGGCGTAGAGCTTGGCGTCTGCTTCGAGGCAGGCGCTGCGCAGTTCGGCGATGCTGGCGACACCCTTGCTCTTCACCGTCTGCTGCATCAGCCCGGTCGCGACTTTCTCGAAGCCGGGCACGCCGGCCATGACGACGTTCGGCACCTTCCAGTTGATGTCCTTGAGCCACTGCGGGCCGAACGGCATCTTCATCGGCATGCTGGGGTTGCCGAGCGGACTGATTTCGAGGTGCAGGTCCTTCTTCAGCAGTTCGAGACCGTAGAAGGTGAAGAACACCGACACCTCCCAGCCCAGCGCGCCGGCGGTGGAGGCGAGGATGAAGGGCGGGTAGGCCCAGTCCATCGTGCCCTTGGTGGCGATGATCGAGAGCGACGGCACGTGCGCTTCCTCGCGCTGGGCCATTCTGGTTTCAAAGCGCTGGTCAAACCACTGATCGAATTGGGTTTGATCCAGCCCTTGCGTCATGATTTTGTCTGCGGCACCCATTATCGTCTCCTCATGATTTGCGGATAAAGAATTCAAACTCGCCCTGGTTCGAGTTGGTGGCGATCAACTCGTGGCCGGTTTGTTTGCAGAAGGCCTGCATATCCTTCACCGAGCCGGGATCGGTCGAAAGAATCGCGAGCGTTTCGCCCGAGCCCATTGCGGTTAAAGCCTTCTTGGTGCGAAGAATCGGCAGCGGGCAATTGAGGCCGCGTGCGTCCAGGGATTGCGTTGCTTGTGTATTCATGACGTTGACTCCTTCTCAAAGTGACGACCGTTCGGCCAGAATAATCGGCAAATCTTGCCGGGTGAAACAACATCCCTACACCAACCGCTAGACCGGTCAGTCAAGCTGGGGCCGAAAAAAAAGCGCGCTGCTGGCGCCAGGCGCTCAGGCCGTTTTCAGTTCGACACGCAGCGTTTTGATGGCAGGCCCCAGGCGATATAGCACCTCGGGATCGTTCTGTGCCTTGGCCAGCAATATCACGCCTTCCAGGTACGCAAGCATGGCTTCTGCCGTCAGTTCGGTATCCAGCGGCGCAATGGTGCCTGCCGCAACCGCCTGGCCCAGGGTTTCGCTGAAGCGCGATTTGGCCCGCGTGAAGATGGCCAGCAGCTTGGCCCGGAGAATATCGTCCTGGGTGCTGACTTCCAGCGTCAGGTTGCCAAAAATGCAACCGAGCATGCGGCCATGCACCTGCTTGATCGATTTTTGCCAGAAGTAGGCCGCGTCGATCAGATAGTCGATGCGCTCCATCGGCGGCAGGGCCGGATCGAAGGCCTCCGCTACAAAGCCATTCGCCCATTCATCCGCAAATTCATCGATCACCGCCATCACCAGATCGCGCTTGGACGGAAAGAAGTGATAGAAGCTGCCTTTCTGGATGCCCGCGCCTTCGCATATCTCCTGGATGCCCACATTGGCATAGCTGCGCGAGTGGAAGCGCGGCTTGGCTGCGGCGAGGATTCTGGAGCGGGTGTCGGTGGCGATGTTCATGCGGCGAATACTAGTTGACCGATCGGTAAAATGCAAGCGGCCATGAATCTTGAGAGCAGAGGCGGGCGACGTGCAAGAGAACACCTTGGGTCGGGTAAAATGCGGCCATGAGCGCCACCGAGCTTCTTCAGCCCCCTCTTCACGACACCCCTGCTGCGCCTGTCATCAAGGTGAAGGGTGAACTGCTGACCGAGTTGCCGCAGGATCTCTATATTCCGCCGGATGCGCTTGAAGTCTTTCTGGAGGCGTTTGAAGGCCCGCTCGATCTCCTGCTGTATCTGATCCGCCGCCAGAACCTGGATGTGCTGGATATCCCGATGGCCGCGTTGACCAGGCAGTATATGGCGTATGTCGAGGCGGCAAGGGCGACCCGGCTGGAACTGGCGGCGGAATATCTGCTGATGGCGGCGATGCTGATCGACATCAAGTCGCGCATGCTGCTGCCGCGTTCACAACAGAGCGAAGAGGCCAGCGAGGGCGACGACCCGCGCGCCGAACTGGTGCGCCGCTTGCTGGAATACGAGCAGATGAAGCTTGCCGGGCAGCACCTGAACGAGATGCCGCAGTCCGGTCGCGATTTCGACACGGTGAGTGTGTTTCTGCCGGCGGCTGCCAGGCATTTGCCCAGCCTGCACCCGGAAGAGCTGGCCGCGGCGTGGCTGGCGATCCTGTCGCGCGCAAAGAATCGCACCCACCACCGTATCGGCCGCCAGGAACTGTCGATCCGCGAGCACATGAGCCGGATACTCAAGCGCCTTGCCCCTGGAGAGTTCATGGAATTCAAAGATTTGTTTCCGGAATCTTCCACGGTACATGAACTTGTAGTGACCTTCCTGGCGGTGCTGGAACTGACCAAGGAAACCCTGCTCGACGTGACCCAGGCCGAGCCGTTTGACCCCATTTACGTAAAGCTCCATGAACTTACAACCGAATGACAACCCGGACGATCTGAAGGTCGTTCTGGAGGCGGCCTTGCTGGCAGCCATCGAACCGCTCTCGCTGGCCGATCTCAAACGCATGTTCGAACAGGACGAGCCCGATCAAGGCCTGTCCAACGATGTGCTGCGCCGCGCGCTCGATGTAGTGCGTGCGCAGTGGCATGGCCGGGGCGTGGAACTGGTGCAGGTGGCCGACGGCTGGCGCTTCCAGACACGGCCCGAAATGCAGCCCTGGCTGACGCGGCTGAAGAACGAAAAACCGCCGCGCTATTCGCGTGCGGTGCTGGAAACGCTCGCCATCATTGCCTATCGCCAGCCGGTGACGCGCGGCGATATCGAGGATATTCGCGGCGTATCGGTCAATCCCAACATCATCAAGACCCTGGAAGAGCGCGGCTGGATCGAGGCCATCGGCCATCGCGATGTGCCGGGCCGACCGGCCCTGTTCGGCACAACCAGCCACTTCCTGAGCGATCTGGGGCTGCGCACGCTGTCCGAATTGCCACCGCTGGAAGAGTTGGGTCAGCTCGTCACACCGGATGAAACTGCATTAATTCCGGAACTTCGTGCGGAATTGCTGGACAATGACGCTCCCCAGACGTTTGGCGCGGTGATTGAAATTGTCCGTGTCAGCCCCCTGTCTGATCGCCCTGTCGTTGATGACACCGCCACCGAGATTCTTTGAATATGTCCCGCCCCAGCTCTCCCATCCGCCGCTCGCCCAATGCACCCATGGGCCGCGCGGCGAGCCGCCTGCAGCAGGCCATGGCCCCCGAGGCGGCCAGCGAGCGCCTGCAGAAAGCACTGGCCTCGGCGGGGGTCGGTTCGCGCCGCGAGATGGAAGAATGGATTGCCGAGGGCCGGGTGCAGGTCAACGGTGAAACCGCCACCATCGGCAGCAAGGTCGGTCCGCGCGATATCGTCAAGGTCAGCGGCCGTCGCGTGTATCTGCGCTTTGACGAAAAGCGCACGCGCATTTTGATTTATCACAAGTCGGAAGGCGAAATCGTCAGCCGTGACGACCCCAAGGGTCGCCCCACGGTGTTTGATGCCTTGCCCAAAATTCGCGGTGCCAAGTGGATTTCAATTGGCCGGCTGGACTACAACACCGACGGTCTGATGATTTTCACTACCTCGGGTGAACTCGCGAACAACCTGATGCATCCGCGTTTTGAAGTCGAGCGTGAGTATGCCGTGCGTGTGCTGGGCGAATTGTCCGAGGACATGATCGCGCAACTGCTCGCCGGTGTGGAACTCGAAGATGGCCCGGCCCAGCTGCAAAGCTGCTTTGCCGGAGGCGGCGAGGGCGCCAACCGCTGGTATCGTGTGGTCATCAAGGAAGGTCGCAAGCGCGAAGTGCGCCGGCTGTTCGAGCACTTTGGCCTGACCGTGTCGCGACTGACGCGCGTCCGCTTTGGCCCGATCGCCCTGCCGCCGCAACTGCGCCGTGGCCAGAAAATGGAACTGGACGATGATCTGGTCGCGCGCGTGCTGGAGTGGGCCGAGATGAAGCCGAGCCCGCGTCGGCAAAAGCGGGGCGTGCCGGACAAACATACGCGCAAGCCGCGGATACGTTAACCGGAACTCAACATGGAAAAACGGCAGTCTGGCCCGCCATTGAGCGAACCAGACTGCCGTTTTGTTTGTATGGCTTCTTTTTTTGCGCAGCGGCAGATTGCCGCCCTGAATTTACTTTTCGGTCAGTTTCTTGATCACCCCGGCCGCCCATTCGCGGCCACCCAGCCCGAATGCCAACGCCAGTGCCAGACCAACCGCGCCAAAGCCGATCTGGAAGGCGGCGGTCAGCAGGTTGGTGCCGATGGCCAGCTGCTCCAGTGCCACAAACACCACAAAGATGATCACGCCATATTCCGACAGGGTGCTGATGGTGAGTGCGCCCTGGACGCCGATGTTGTTGAGGTAGGCGAATACCATGCGGTTGATGAAACGCGCCACCAGCACGCCAAATACCAGCACCAGAATGGCAACGATGATATTGGGGATGTAGAGCACGATCTTGTTGAACAGGTCTGCCACCATGTGCAGGCCGAGGCTGTTGGCCACGGTCACGATGACGATGAAGATGATGACCCAGTACGTCAGCTTGGCCAGCAGGCGCGACAGCGATACATCCAGATTGCCCTGCTTGAGAAAGGCCTCGATGCCGGTTTTCTCGGCGAGCATGTCGAATTTCAGCACGTCGAGCAGTTTCATCACACCGGTGCGAACCAGGTTGGCGAGCAGCCAGCCGACGAACAGCAGCAGCAGCGCTGCCAGCAACTGCGGTACAAAGCCTGCCAGTTGTGTCCAGAAAGATGTCAGGGAAGCGACGAATACATCCAGTTGTTGCTGCATGGCACATCCTCCATTACTGCTTAAAAACGCATTATAACGAACGAACCACGCTGCGATGCCGTAGCAGCAAACCTGCCAGAATCGGGGTTTTATGCATACACTGCGGGTATGACATGGAGCCGTGACACTGTGACTTCCGGGTTTGAGCACGCAGGATTTTTATCTGTCGAGCATTTGAATTCATTGCTGGCCGGTTTGAGGGCAAACGCTTACCAATGCCTCGGACCCTCTGTGGTGAACGGCGCCATCGTCATGCGTGAACTCCATACGGCCGATGCCTTGCCGCGAGGCTTGCAGGCCGCCCAGACAGCAGGGCAGTATCGACTGACCCCGGACCCGGAGAACCGTTATTTCGCCTGGGCGAACGGGCCGCAGGCAATCAAGCCGCAAGCCTTTGTGCCCCAAGAGTCATTGTGGCGCGCGGAACGGGATGAATCGGGTGTGCTGCAGTTTGTCGCCGTACATCCCGAACCCGCCAGGCAGGCCATCATCGGCGTGCGTGCCTGCGACCTGGCGGCGCTGGCTTTGCAGGATGCCCATTTTCTTCCCGACACTCGGCGCGACGCACACTATGCCCGACGGCGCGAGCAACTGTTTCTGGTGGCGGTGCAATGTGCGGTGCCGGCAGCCACGTGCTTTTGCGCCTCGACCGGGGACGGTCCGACGCCGACCGTAGGCTATGACCTCATGCTGGTGGAATTGGCGGATGGCTTCGTCGTCGTGCCGGGTAGTGACAAGGGCGAGGCGGTGTTTCGCATGCTGGAATTGCCGGCAGTCACGCCACAGCAGATCGAGGCTGCCCGGCAACAAGGCCTGGAAGCCGCAGCAGCGCAGACGCGCAGCCTGCCCAGCCCTGATTTGCGCGAAGCCCTGATGAAGCAGCTGGAACATCCGCGCTGGGATGAGGTGGCAACGCGTTGTCTGGCATGTGGCAACTGCACGGCGGTATGCCCCACCTGTTTTTGCCACGCCGAGACCGACACCCCCGTGCTCGACGGCCGCAGCAGCGAACATGTCCGCATCTGGGATTCGTGTTTCGGCGAGTCGCACGGCCACTTGCATGGCTTCAATGTGCGGCCTGACATTCGCAGCCGCTACCGGCAATGGCTGACCCACAAACTGGCCACCTGGCACGACCAGTTCGGCCGCAGCGGTTGTGTCGGCTGCGGGCGCTGCATTGCCTGGTGCCCCGCAGGCATCGACCTGACCGAAGAAGTCGCCGCATTGACGGCCGGCGAGGCACAGCCATGAAAATACATTCCCCAATCGATTCCGGACCGCCGCACGCCGCCACGGTGCTGGCACGCACCCAGGAATCGCCGACGATCTTCACCCTGAAGCTGCAGCTCGACGATGCGGCGGCGCAGGCGGCGTACCGCTTCGCGCCCGGCCAGTTCAACATGCTGTATCTCTACGGCGTGGGCGAGGTGCCGATTTCCATCATGTCCGACCCGGGCGACCGCAGCGGGATCGGCCACACCATTCGTGCGCTCGGGCGCGTCACCCAGGGGCTGTCTGCACTGCAGCCCGGCGACAAGGTGGGGCTGCGCGGGCCGTTCGGCCGCGGCTGGCCGCTGCAGGAGGTGGGCGGCAACGACATCGTGCTGGTGACCGGCGGACTGGGGTGTGCGCCGGTGGTGTCGGTCATTCATTACATCCTGAAAAGGCGCGAGCGCTTCGGCAAGCTGGTCATCATCCAGGGCGTGAAACACACTGAGGATCTGATCTGGCGCGAGCAGTATGACCGCTGGGCGAAGCTGCCCAATACCCAGGTGCTGGTGGCGGCGAGCCAGGGTGGGGACAAATGGCCCTGGCATGTCGGCCACGTGGTGGAACTGTTTAGCCTGGCCCGCTTCGATCCGACCTGCGCGACGGCGATGATGTGTGGCCCCGAAGGCATGATGCGGGCGGCGGCGGACTCTCTGCTGCAACGCGGGTTGTCGCCTATGCGCCTGTTCCTGAGCATGGAGCGCAACATGCAGTGTGCGGTGGGGCGTTGCGGCCATTGCCAGTTTGGCGGCGCGTTCGTCTGTCGCGATGGTCCCGTGTTCAGCTGGAATGAAGCGAAATCCCTGCTTGGGCACCGGGGGTTCTGATGGCCGTGACCCTGCAACCCTCCATCAAGCCCCGCGTGGCGGTCCACAAGTTCAGCTCCTGCGACGGCTGCCAGCTGGCCTTTCTCAATCTCGGCGAGGATTTGCTTGCGCTCGCCGAGCGGGTCGAACTGGTGCATTTCGCCGAAGCCGGACCGCTCGATCCCGATACCGACGTGGATGTGGCCTTTGTCGAAGGCAGCGTCTCCACGCCGGAAGACCAGACCCGCATCCAGCATATTCGCCAGCACAGCCGCCTGCTGATCGCCATCGGCGCCTGCGCCACCTCCGGCGGCATCCAGGCCTTGCGCAACGGATCCAACAGAGCGGAATGGGTGGCGCAGATCTACAGCCATCCCGAGGCCATCGACAGCCTGGAGCGATCCACGCCGATAGCAAACCACGTCAAAGTGGATTTCGAGCTGTGGGGCTGTCCGGTTAGCGGTCCACAAATATTGGCGGTGGTGAATGCCCTGCTGCTCGGCGTGGCGCCGCACGACAACGCCGACAAGGTCTGCACCGAATGCAAGCGGCGCAATCTGACCTGCGTCATGGTCAGCCACGGCGTGGCCTGCATGGGACCGGTGACGCGGGCCGGCTGCGGCGCCCTGTGCCCAGGCCTGGGGCGCGACTGCTATGGCTGTTACGGTCCCGCCGAGAATGCCAATACCGATGCGCTGGCAGCGCAATTCAGCCATCTGGGGCTGACGCCGCGGGCCATTGCCCGGCGCTTCCAGTCGATCAACAGCCAGGCGCCGGTCTTTCTGGCAGCAGCCGACAAGGTGAGGGCGCGCGATGACTGAACGGAAACGGACCGTTGCGATACACGTGCCCGTGCTGACCCGGGTGGAAGGCGAGGGCGCGCTCGACCTGCGCATCGATAACGGCGAGATCGCCGAACTGCGCCTGCGTATTTTCGAGCCGCCGCGTTTCTTCGAGAAGTTCCTCGAAGGCCGCAGTTACACCGAAGTTCCCGACATGGTGGCGCGCATCTGCGGTATCTGCCCGGTGGCGTATCAGGTCACTGCCGCGCAGGCGCTGGAGAAACTATTCGGCGTCGAACTCGACCCGTGGGCGCGCGACATGCGCCGGGTGTTTTACTGTGGCGAGTGGATCCAGAGCCACAGCCTGCACATCCACCTGCTGGCCGCACCAGACTTTTTCGGCTGCAGCAGCGCGATCGAACTGGCGCGCATCGCCCCGGACGAAGTGCGCCGCGGGCTGCGGATCCAGGCTTTGGGCAACGAACTGATGGAATTGTTTGGCGCGCGCTCGGTGCACCCGGTGGGGATACGCGTCGGCGGCTTTCACGCCGCGCCCGAGTTGTCCCGCATCGCCGCCATCCGGGAAAAACTGCGCGCCGCGCTGCCGGAGGCCGAAGGGCTGATCCGCTGGGCGGCCGGCATTCCGGTGCCGCAGGACGATC
>JANJUT010000070.1 GCA_024710445.1 Thiobacillus sp. | reverse complement strand
CATCGGCAAGCCGCTCTCCCCCTATGCTGTGACCAAGCTGGTGAACGAACTGTATGCCGACGTATTCGGCCGCTGTTACGGCATGGAATCGATCGGCCTGCGCTACTTCAACATCTTCGGCCGTCGCCAGGATCCCAATGGTGCTTACGCGGCGGTGGTGCCCAAGTGGGTCGCCAGCATGATCCACAACGAGCCGGTCTATATCAACGGCGACGGCGGAACCAGCCGCGACTTCTGCTACATCGACAACGTCATCCAGGCCAACCTGCTCGCCGCCACCAGCCAGCATGCGGACGCCGCCAACCAGGTCTACAACGTGGCCGTGGGCGACCGCACCACACTGAACCAGTTGTTCGAGGCAATCCGCAGTCTGCTGGTGCCGAAGTTTGCCCATCTCGCCGACTTCAAGCCGGTCTACCGTGACTTCCGCGCCGGCGACGTGCGCCATTCGCTCGCCGACATATCCAAGGCCCGCACGCGCCTGGGCTATGAACCCACACACCGTATCGGCGAAGGCCTGGCCGAGGCAATGGCGTGGTACGTAGGGGAGTTGGGTTAAGGCCAGGTTTTATGGACACCAGTTTGCTGCGGCAGTTTGTACCGCTTAATGCCTTGTCGCTTCTGACGCTGAATGCGCTGGCGGCACAAACCGAGGAGGTCAGTTTGCCAAAAGGCCGGGTGGTTTTCCGGCAGGGTGACAACGATCCCTGGTTGTATTTTCTGCTTGAAGGTGAAGTCCTTTGTCAGGAACCCAACAGTGCGCCCTACACTATTCGGACGGGCAGTGAGCAGGCACGCCATGCCTTGTCGCGTACTCATCCGCGGGATTGCAGTGTCGTGGCAGCCTCTTCTTTCGTGCGGCTGATTCGCGTGGACGAGAATTTGCTGGAGTCGTGCCTGGGTGCGGACCAGGCTGCAGCCTACGAGGTTTTCGAATACGACGGCAGCGAGGATCCTGCCTGGATGATGCATATCCTGTCCAAGCCGGCTTTTCGCAAGATCCCACCCGCCAACGCCAACACCATGTTTGCGCACTTTGAACCGCTGCATGGCAAGGCGGGCGATGTCGTCATCCAGCAAGGTGAGCATGCGGATTACTATTACCTGATCCGCTCGGGCCATGCTCAGGTGTCCCGTATCACGCCTGATGGCGTTTCCATGGTCCTGGCCGATCTTGGTCCAGGCGATGGGTTTGGCGAAGAAGCACTGCTGACTGGCGAGCTTCGAAATGCCAGTGTCACCCTGCGGAGCGACTGCGTGCTGATGCGCCTGTCGAAACAGGATTTCGATTCATTGCTGAAAGCGCCGTTGGTGAAGAGTATTGACCTGAACGATGCACGTCACTTGATCCAGGAGGGGGCTCAACTGGTGGATGTGCGGCTGGAAGAAGAGTTTCAAGGCGGGTCTTTGCGCGACAGCCTGAATCTGCCTTTGTACCTGTTGCGCTTGAAAGCCCAGTCGCTGGACCCGCAAACAAAATACATTCTCTTTTGCCAGCATGACCAGCGCAGCAGCGCGGCCGCATTTCTGCTGGCCCAGCGTGGACTCGATACCTATGTTCTGAGGGGGGGGCTGGCGGGAATCAAGCCGGGCGAAGGCGTTAGTCCTTAGCGATACGGCCCGAACGAATCTTGTGCCGCAGCACAGGACGAGCCAAATTCTAAGCCCGGCCTCATTACCGTGAATTTCGTTCCTGTGATGTGCGCCATGCATTTGCCGGCATTACCAGGACCTGCACGTGTCCGGGTCATGCACTCAGCACTGTATTGGCAAGGGCCTGGCCGAGGCAATGGATTGGTAGGCGCAGGATTTGGGTTAGGCTTGAACGTGCATCGGCAGGCGAAAGATGTGTAGTAATGTATGCTAATGAGTGACGAACACGAATTGCTCGAGACGAAAGCCGAGACCAGACAAGGTGCGCTGAATATTTTGCTGCGGCGGATGCAGACCGAGAGCGATTTCCCTGCCCTGTCCGAGGCTATCAGCGACATCAACCGCATTGCCTCCTCCGACCGGGAGGGTGTCAATGCGCTTTCCAACACCATCCTCAGGGACTTTGCGCTGACCAACAAGTTGCTGAAGCTGGTCAATGTCGCATATTACAGCCAGGTCGGCGGCGGTTCGATCAGTACCATTTCACGCGCAGTGGTGGTTCTGGGGTTCGATACGGTACGGTCGATCGCCCTTAGCCTGATCCTGTTCGACAACCTGGAAAACAAGGGGCATGCCCAACAGTTGAAGGAAGAATTCGTCAAGGTGCTATACGCTGGCATGCTGGCGCGCGAGATGGCGAGCAATGCGCAGGTGAAGGATGCGGAGGAGGCCTTTATCGGCGCCATGCTGCATAACCTGGGACGCATGCTGGCCATGTTCTATTTCCCCGAAGAAACTGCAGTGATCCGGCAGCGTGTCATGGAGAATGGATTGAGCGACGCCAGAGCATCGATCGAAGTGCTGGGGCTATCGTTCGAGGGCCTGGGCATGGGGATTGCCCGCAACTGGGGGTTTCCGGATCAACTGGTGCAGACCATGAAAGTGCTCCCGGATGGGAAGGTCAGAAAAAGTGCCAACAATATCGACAGACTGCAGACACTTGCGGCTTTTTCCAACGAGTTGTGTGAGGTTGTTCTTGGCACACCAGATGCGGATCGTGGCAAGGTGCTGGCCAAATTCATGACGCGATTTGGTGACAGCCTGGCGATTACGGAAAAGCAACTCGCCGGGCTGATGGAAAAGTCGATGCAGGATATTGCCCAGTTCGCCCTGGCCGTGAGGGTGAATCTGAAGCAGAGCACTTTTGCGCAGCAGGCATCGAAATGGGCGGGGATGGCTATAGTACCGGGCGCGGCACCCGTGCCGGAGTCTGATCCGGACAGCCCGCAGGGCGAGGGGCCTGAGGCCCGGGCGGGGCTGGAAGCCAATGTATTGCGCGAACATGCGCCCATGCTGGAAACGAATCCGGACGAAAACGCCAGCACGCCACAGCAGCTTACCAGCGAAAAGTCCCAATCCATTCTGACCTCGGGGCTGCAGGACATCAGCAATTCGCTGATCGACGACACTGTTTCCGTCAACGATATCCTGCGCATGATCCTGGAGGCGATGTATACCGGCATGGGGTTTACGCATGTGGTGTTGTGCATCAAGGATGGGCGCCGTAACACGATGTGCGGCAAGTTCGGCTTCGGCGAGGGGGTGTCGAGCCTGATCAAGTCCTTCGATTTTTCCCTTGCGGGGAAGCCGGATGTATTTCTCGTCGCGCTGCAGAACAATTCCGATATTCTCATCACTGACATCGACGACGCTAAAATCGCAAGCCGGATCCCGGCATGGTATCGGCAGAACATTGCGGCTCGAACCTTCGTGCTGTTTCCGATCATTGTCAAAGGCAAGCCGATCGGCCTGATCTATGCCGACCGCCCCGATCCCGGTGAGATCACGATCCCGGAGAAAGAGCTTTCGCTGCTCAAATCGCTGCGCAACCAGGCCGTGCTGGCAATCAGACAGTCCCTGTGAGCCTTTTCCGACCAGACAGGGTGCGGCCCTGGCACAGCAAAGCGCCAGCATGGAATTCGGCATAATGGCGCTATGACGCTTTCCCGAGCCGCCTTCCGTTTTCTCGCCGGTCTGCTGCTTGCCGGCCTTGTTGTTTCTGCACGCGCGACCGAATTTCCTGCCGCCTTCACCGCAGCCCTCAAACAGGCGGGCATCCCGCTCGGAAATGTTGCGCTCGTGGTACAAGCGCTGGATGCAGCGGAGCCTGTGCTTGCGCATAATGCTGAGGCAGCCTTGAATCCGGCATCGGTGATGAAACTGGTCACGAGTTTTACAGCCTTGAATCAGCTTGGCCCCGGGTACGTGTGGACGACCAGACTGTGGGCGGACGGTGTAATCAATGATGGGGTGTTGAGCGGTGAT
>JANJUT010000050.1 GCA_024710445.1 Thiobacillus sp. | reverse complement strand
GCCTATGACGCAGCCGCCTGGCCGGCGCTGCTCGAACGCATGGACACGCACCGCACCGCGATGGCGCGGCCGTCGCTGAGCGCGGCGCAGCACAAGGCGGTCGCCGCGTTCAGCGCGCGGGCGCATGGCGGCCCGGCGGTGGCGGGCTCCGGCCACCAGGGCGTGGCGCTGCCGCTGCCGGATGCCGCGCTCGCAAGTGGCGATCCGTTCGGCCGCCTGGCGAGCCTCGCCGCCTTCTTTGGCCTCGCGGGCCTCGGCATCTGGCGCTGGCGGCGGGGGAGGAAATAAGGATGGCGCAACGAACAAAAATGGCGCGTTACGCGTGGGCCGTGCTGCTCGTCACCGTGCTGGCGGTCGCCGGCGGCTACGCCTGGGTGGCGTGGAGCAAGGGTGGCCCCGGCGAGGGCCTGTATTCGCGGCTGTGGCAGCCCGACAAGGTATTCGGCTACTGGAACCCGGTGCGGTTCTATGGCTATGACGGGCCGATGAGCGGCCGCTACGAAGGCCCGCAATGCGTCGAGTGCCATCAGGCGCTCACCCCCGGCATCGTTGCCGACTGGCGCGCCAGCGGCCACGCCGCGCCGAAGGGCGGCAAGCCGGTGTATTGCGACAGCTGCCATGGCAAAGACCACGCCAGGCTGCACCTGCCCGACCCCGCAGTGTGCGGCGGCTGCCACGCCGAGCGGCACGCGCAGTTCCAGGATGAGCGCCGCTTCGGCTTCCCCAGCCACGCGCTCGCCATCGAGCGCGCGGTCGATGCCAAACATTTTGTCGACAAGCCCAAGGCCGAGGTGACCGCCTGCCTGCAGTGCCATTCGGTGGCGTCCAAGTGCGACTCCTGCCACACGCGCCATCGCTTCAGTGCCGCCGAGGCGCGCCGACCCGAGGCCTGCATCACCTGCCACTCCGGCCCACCTCATCCGGACGACGAAACCTTCTTCGCTTCCGCCCACGGCAAGCGCTACCTGGCCGAAGGCGACCAGTGGGACTGGAAAAAGCCGCTCACCAAGGGCAACTACAAGGCACCGACCTGCGCCTATTGCCACATGCGCAACGGCAAGCACCAGGTCGCCGACAAGACCATCTGGAAGTTCGGCCTGCAGGAAGTCAACCCGCGCACCTCCGGCAACGAGGTACGACGCAAGCAGTGGGTGGATGTGTGCAGCGACTGCCACGACGCGGCGTGGTCGCGCCAGCAGCTGGAAGCGATGGACGCCGAGCGCAAGCGCGCGTGGACCAAGCTCTACGCAGCCGAGCACACCTTGAAGGACCTGCGCGGCGACAAACTGCTGCAGCCCACCGCCGGCGAGCGCCCGCCGTATCCGCTGGACAAGCCCGGCGCACTGTTCGCACGCGAACGCATCGGCTACTTCGACGGCCAGTCCTCCGCCTTCTACAACGTCTCGCCGATCGAGCGCGACTATTTCGAGATGTGGTACTTCGACAACCTTGGCGCCTACAAGGGCGCCGCCCACGGCGCGCCGGATGCCGTCGCCCACGGCCACCGGAAGATGGAGACGGCGCTGGAAAACATCAAGCAAAAAGCGCAGACCCTGCGTCAGCAAGGCAAGCCGCCCGCCGCCGGCCCGTGGTGGGTGGAAGGCGAATACACCGGCCACAACAAGGAGCACAACTGATGCGCCGGCTGCTCGGGATTATGCTGCTGTGCATCGGCGTCAGCGCATTCGCGCTGCCGCCCGCCGGCCCGTTCACCGACGCCCAGTGCATCGCCTGCCACGGCGCGGAGAGCGCGGAAGTGCACGGCTGGCGTTTGTCCAAGCACGGCGTGCTGGCGCGCATCAGCACGCCCGGCCGCGCGCCCGGCTGCGTCGCCTGCCACACGGCGAAGGCCCATCAACCCGCCGACGCCACGCGCATGGACCAGACCTGCGGCCACTGCCATTCGCCGCGCTACATCGCCACGCTGCGCGCCAACGGTGCGCGCATGATCGAGGTCGGCAACATGAAACAGCGCGAGGCCCTGGCGCTGCTGACCCGCGCACGTGCGGAATTTCCCGCAGCGGCGCGCGCCGAGATGGAGGCGCATTACGCCAGCCTGCAGAAGCACCTGCGCAACCTGCGCCTCGGCGTCGCCCACCAGTCGCCCGACTACCAGTGGTGGCACGGCCACCCCGCGCTCGACGGCGACCTGCTGCGCATCAAGGGGGCGTATGACGAACTGGTGCGCGGGCGCGCGGCGAAATCGAAGTAACGCACTGCACAGCACGAACGGGGTTTGAACATGCATGAACTGGTCAAAGATTATTACGGCAACCAACTGAAAGGCACCGCCGACCTGCGCACCTCGGCGTGCTGTGACGCCAGCCAGATGCCGGCGTGGATGAAGCCGCTGCTGGCGCGCATCCATCCCGAGGTGACGGCGCGCTATTACGGCTGCGGCCTGGTGTGCCCGACGCTGCTCGACGGCCTTACGGTGCTGGATCTTGGCTGCGGCTCCGGACGCGACGTCTATGCCTTGTCCCAGTTGGTGGGCGAGGACGGCCGCGTGGTCGGCGTCGACATGACCGAGGAACAGCTTGCCGTTGCCGAAGCGCACCGCGAGCACCATCGCCAGGCCTTCGGCTTTGCCCGCGACAACGTCGAATTCCACCTCGGCTACATCGAGCGGCTGGATGAACTGGGATTCGAGGACGCCAGCTTCGACGTGGTGGTGTCCAACTGCGTGGTCAATCTTTCACCGGACAAGGAAGCCGTGCTGCGCCAGGTCCACCGCCTGCTAAAGCCCGGCGGCGAACTGTATTTTTCCGACATCTACGCCGACCGCCGCGTGCCGTCTGAGTTGCGCAACGATCCGGTGCTGTACGGCGAATGCCTGGGCGGCGCGCTGTACTGGAACGACTTCCAGCATCTGGCGCGCCGCTGCGGCTTCGCCGATCCGCGCCTGGTCGAGGACCGTCCCATCGCCATCACCGATCCCGCCATGGCAGCGCGCGTCGGCACGAGCCGCTTCTTCTCCGCCACCTATCGCCTGTTCAAGCTCGATGGCCTGGAGCCTGACTGCGAGGACTATGGCCAGGCGGTGGTCTACCGCGGCGGCATTGCCGGGCAGGAGACGAAATTCGTCCTCGACAGGCACCACGCCATCGAGGCCGGCCGCGTCTTCCCGGTGTGCGGCAATACCTGGCGCATGCTCGCCGACACGCGCTTCGCGCCGCACTTCGAGTTCATCGGCGACTTCTCGCGGCACTACGGCATCTTCCCCGGCTGCGGCGGCGGGCTGCCGTTCGGCGCGGAAGAAGAGGGCGCAGCTTCAGGCTGCTGCTGAAACGATAAACAACAACATCTCAACAGGCCCTGGTCGGCCTGGACTACAGACTTTCCGCTGCCTGCCTGCCAGGATTGCGCTCCCAGCTTTGTGTCTCGCCATTCCATGCCCGTAATCCGCATCCGCATCCGCATGCCCCTGGCCCTTGCGCTGTCGCTCGGGGTGCACGCGGGGCTGGTGCTGTGGGCGGTTGAACCGCCGCCCCCGCCGGAAGTGCCTGAAGTCCTGCGGGTCACGCTCACGCTTCCGCCCGAGCCGGAAGTGAAACCCGTGCGGCCCGCCACCCCCCGGCTGCGCACGGAGAGGCAGGAACGCGTGCCGGATGCCCCGCCGCTTCCCGCGCCCGCGAAACAAGCGGTGACGATGGCCGCGCCGTCCGCGCCCACGGCGGAGGAATGGCAGCTCGCTGCCACCTACACGCTCAAGAACAGCAAGCGCTACCGCTACAACTGGGGTCAGCAGGTGCGCAGCATGATGGGCACGGCGGTGACAGGCGAGCGGCAGGGCATGGTGCGCGTGCGGGTCGAGATCGCGCCCGCCGGCACGCTCGCCAAAGTCGATGTGTTGTGGTCGACCTCGGAGCTGGTCGAGAAACTGGCCTTGCAGGCGATTCACGCCATGCCGCCGCTGCCGCCCACGCCGACGGGCAAGCCGCTCCTTTTCGAGAAGACGATTTCCCTCCTGCCGTTCGAGACCGGCTGGCCGCCGATCTACAAGTACGACTGCCTGCCGGACCCGCCGACATACAAGAATCCCTTCGCGTGGAACGGCAGCGCGCCCCCGCCCAGACCGCACGCCAACGCGGACTACGCCGATGCGCCGCCCAGCGCCCCACCGCCGACCGAGTGCCCGGATGCCGGGCCGGATTCGATCGAAGCGGAAGAAAAGGACATGGAGCGCCAGTTCAAGGAATGGGGCTCACTGCGCTGAACACGACGCACCGGAGACCGGCCATCGCGTCGTCTCCGCGCCACGCAGCAGTGGCGACGCGGGTCCGGTTCCGGCCACGGTGAAGCAGGTCAGGCGGCTTTGTTCCTGGTTGTTGGCCAGACGCTGCCAGAGCAGGTCGGGCAGGTGGGCGCGTGCCCTAGCAGCCTGTCGGACTTGAAGTAAATCGGCTGCAAATCCACCTGGCCGGTCCATATTTCGCCGTTTTTTAGGGCAATAGAATGACTATTGCCCGGCAAAACCGTCAAAATCTGTCCTCGCCCAGCCGAATTTTCGCTTCGATTCTTCAAGCCCGACAGGCTGCTAGGCGAAATGAAGTGCGGCGGCAAGGATCAAGCCGGGCGCAGGGTTTCTGGCAGGCAGGCCAGATCGCCCGGCTCGTCGATGTCCCTCAGCGTTTCGCCAGTCCATACCCGCCAGCCGCGGGCTGCCATGCGTTCGAGGGTGAGCTGGGCGACGGCATGGGTGCTCCAGGGCATGTTGGCGAACAGAGTGGCGTCGAAGGCACGCAGACCCAGCAGGGTATAGCCGCCGTCCAGAGCCGGGTACATGACGGCATCGTGGTCGACCAGGCGCGCGGCAGCTTCCCCGAGCCGCCCGGCGGTCAACTGCGGGCAATCCGTGCCCGTCAGCAGCACCGCCTCGCCGCACGCGATGGCACGTTGCGCGGCACGGGCCATGCGCGCGCCCAGATCGCCTTCGCCCTGGGCGCTGGTTTCGATGTCCGCCGGGAGCGGGATACCCGCCCAGTCGGGAGAATCCGGCGCGGGGCTCATGTACAGTTCGACCGGCCCGACGTCCGCCGCGATTGCCTGGGCTAGCGCTCGGTCGAGCATGCGCGCCGCCAGTCGCGCCGCTCCGGCTGCGCCCAGCGCCGGGATCAGCCGCGTCTTGACGCGGCCCGGCACGGGCGCCTTGGCGAAGATCACGATGCGCACCGCATTCATGGGCCGTAATACCGCGCAGCCAGTCGCTCTGCCGGCACGCCGCGCCAGTAGTCGAAGCGCAGGCGCCACATGAGCAGGACGGTGTGCCAGACGCCGTGCCGATCCCAGCGCCGCCCCGAGGTCGTGACCCGCGCGCGCAAACAGGCCGGCGGGCCGATGCGCTTGAGGCGTTTCGACAGTTCGATGTCTTCCATCAGCGGCTGTTCGGGATAGCCGCCCGCGGTGTCGAAGGCTGCGCGTGTGACGAAGATCGCCTGGTCGCCGGTGGCAATACCGGTGAAGCGCGAGCGCAGATTCATCATGGCCGCAATGAGCGGCAGCCACGTCGAGCGGCCTTTGATCGCCACGTTGAAGCGGCCCCAGGCGTGCTGCCGCAAGGCCTGTTCGATGCGGGCGGGCGCGGCGTCGGGCAGGCGGGTGTCGGCGTGCAAGAAGAGCAGCGCGTCGCCGTGGGCGGCACGCGCACCCGCGTTCATCTGCGTGGCACGGCCGCGCGGACTGGCGATGACGTGATCGGCGAGCGGTTGCGCAAATCCGGGTGTGCCATCGCGGCTGCCGCCGTCGACCACGATCACTTCGTGGCCTTGCGCGCGAAGAACCTGCAAAGGCTGAAGGGATGCCGCGATGCCTTCGGCTTCATCGAGAACGGGAACGACGATGGACAGGCGCATGCGGGCTCATGCCTTCCTGCGTTTTCGGGCGAGGCGCACGACCAGCAGCGCGGCCGGCAGCAGGTGCCAGAACACGTCAAAGATATCGATGGCGTGTACAAGCGTGCCCTCGGACAGCATGCGCATTTTTTCCAGCAGATGCGGCTCCGGCACGAAGGGCGCGCCCAGCATGAAGAGCGTGAAGAATACGAGCGGCGCGAGCGGGATGCGGTCGATGAAGTGCATGGTGTGTTTGGGTTTTCTGGTTAAAGATTCAGCCGCGCCGCCAGGCATGGAAGCGCTCGACCCAGCGTAGCAGTGTTTGCGGCGCGTGCGCCTTCTTCCACACGCCGGCCGCATATTTGTTGGCTTCCGCCAGCGTCGGGTAGATGTGCAGGGTGCCGAGGATCTTGTTGAGCCCGATGCCATGCTTCATCGCCAGCACGAACTCGGCGATCAGGTCGCCGGCGTGCTCGCCGACGAGGGTCACGCCGAGAATCTTGTCGCGGCCCGGTACGGTCAGCACCTTGACGAAGCCGTGCGTCTCGCCGTCGACGATCGCGCGGTCGAGATCGTCGAGGTCGTAGCGGCTCACCTCGTAGCGGATGCCCTGCTCCTTCGCGTCCTGCTCGTTGAGGCCGACGCGCGCCACCTCCGGATCGACGAAGGTCGCCCACGGAATCACCGAATAATCCACCCCGAACTTCCTGAACGGATCGAACAGGGCGTTGACCGCTGCATACCAGGCCTGATGCGCAGCCGTGTGCGTGAACTGGAACGGCCCGGCGACATCGCCCACGGCGTAGATGTTGGGGTAGTTGGTCTGCAGGAAGGCGTTGGTGTCGATGGTGCGGGAAGTCTTCACGCCCAGTTCCGCCAGTCCGTAGCCTTCGAGATTGGCGACGCGGCCGACGGCGAGCAGCACCGCATCGAAGGGGATGCGCACGTCGCCGCCCGCGTGCTCGGCAATGAGGATTTTCTCGCCGTTCTCGACGACGAACTGTTTGGCCTTGTGGCCGGTGCGTACGTCAATGCCCTCGGCGCGGAAGCGCGCGGCGACAAGTTCGGACACCTCGGGGTCTTCGCGGTTGAGGATGCGCGGGCCCTGCTGAATCTGGGTCACTTGGGCGCCGAAACGGGCGAAGGCCTGGGCCAGCTCCGAGCCGATCGGTCCGCCGCCCAGCACCAGCAGACGCCGCGGCAATTCGCGCAATTCCCAGACGGTGTCGGAGGTCAGATAGCCCACCGCATCGAGGCCGGGAACCGGCGGCACGAAGGGACGCCCACCCGCCGCGATGACGATGCTGCGCGTCGTCAGCCGCTGCTTGCTGCCGTCGTGGCGAACGATTTCCACTTCCCAGGGCGAAACGAGCTTCGCCGCGCCTTCGATCACCTCGACCCCGAGGCTGGTATAGCGCTCGACCGAGTCGTGCGGCTCGACTGCCCGCACCACGCGCTGCACGCGTTCCATCACGTCGGCGAAATCGAATTCTGCATGGGCTTCGCGGATGCCGAATTCCTTCGCCCGTGCCAGCTGCGACAGGAATTTCGCCGAACGGATCAGCGCCTTCGAGGGTACGCAGCCGGTGTTGAGGCAGTCGCCGCCCATCCTGCGCTTCTCGACCAGCGTGACTTTGGCCTTCACTGCGGCGGCGATGTAGGCCGCGACCAGCCCGCCCGCGCCCGCCCCGATGACGACCAGGTTGCGGTCGAAGCGGTGCGGCTTTTTCCAATTGGCCAAGGCTCGCCTCACACGGCGTCGAGCGCGCCGCCGCAACTGCTGCCCTGTCCGGCGGTACAGCCGTAGCAGTGGTCGGCCACCTGGATGGGCTGTCTGAAATCCTTGTTGGCCAACAGGTCGGCGAGTGTGGCCGGCCCTGGCAGGGGAAGTCCGAGCATCTGGTTGAAGTCGCAGTCGTACAGCCTGCCGCGCCAGTCCACACTGACCAGTTCCCGGCACATGACCTGCTCCAGGTTGTCGGGGTTGTGGCTGGCTTTGAGCAGCTGCATGTAATCACCGAATGTGCCTTTGGAGACGAGCGTGCTGCCGAAACGCAGGATGGGCATGTTGGCGAGCGTGTAAAGATGGTTGAAGACGATGCCGTAGCGGGATTGCAGTTCCTGCTTGTAGGCTGCTTCGAGTCCAGTCTGGCCCGGCGGGAGATGGGGGCCGGTTGGGTTGAACACCAGGTGCAGGCTCAGGCCGCTGCCCGGCTTGCCGTAACCCAGCGCGTTGAGCCGCCGCAGCCCGGCGATGCTGCGCTCGAACACGCCCTTGCCGCGCTGCCCGTCGACGTTGTCCTCGAGATAGCACGGCAGCGAGGCCACGATTTCGACGCCTTGAGCGGCGAGGAAGTCGGCCAGGTCTTCCTGCCCCGGCTCCGACAGGATGGTGAGGTTGCAGCGGTCGATGACCTTCACCCCCAGACGCCGGACCGCTTCGACCAGCCAGCGAAAACGCGGGTGCAGTTCCGGCGCGCCGCCGGTCAGGTCCAGCGTGGAGAGGCCGCGCGCCGCCAGCACGCGCGGGATTAGCTCAATCGTTGCGTCTGCCATCTCCTCGGTGCGATTCGGGCCTGCATTGACGTGGCAATGCAGGCAGGTCTGGTTGCAGCGGTAACCCAGGTTGACCTGCAGGGTGGTGAGCCGCTCACGGTGCAGTGCGGGGAAGTCCGTTGCCTGGAGGAGAGAGAGGGTGTTGTGCATGTGCTTGCCGGGTTCGGAAATGATCGCGCGGTGACCGCGTTGTATAGCATAAAAAATGTTGGGGATAGACGTGCATATTTGTCAGGACCTGCTTGGCTGATCACCCGGGACACCGCCCTGGCCGTGCCGGAGTCCATCGGCGCGGACCATCGCCCAGGCAACTGGCCGCTCCGGTAGACGCGCAACGCATCGGATGCAAATGCGTCCCGGGGTTTGCCGCCGGGCAAGGGCGCGGACGCAGTTAAAATCGATGAGGCGTCTCCCTCCGGGCGCCATTGACTGTACAGCCGATCCTGGCCGTAGGCAATCAAGCACTCACCGTCCGGTGGCAGAAAATTGAATGGGCCGAATTCAGCGTTTTCTTGATGACGGAAGGTTGTTTTTTTATGGTTCGGGGCGTTTCAGGCTTTCCTCGAACTGGCCGATCGGAACAGGCCTGCCGAACAAGTAGCCCTGAAACGCATGGCAGCCATGGCTGTCGAGGAATTCGCGTTGCGCCTCGGTTTCCACCCCTTCCGCGATCACGTTCAGGCCCAGCGACTGGGTCATCGCGATGATGGTATCCACGATGGCCGCGTCGTTTGGATCGGTGGCAATGTCGCGGACGAAGGTCTGGTCGATCTTGATCTGATCCAGGGGAAGCCGCTTCAGATAGGACAGCGACGAATACCCGGTGCCAAAGTCATCCATCGAGAATTCCACGCCCAGCAATTTCAGTTCCTGCATTTTGCTGATGGTGTCCTCGACATTTTCCAGCACGATGCTTTCGGTCAGTTCAAGCTTGAGGCTCGAGGATCGGGCGCCGCACTCAAGCAGAACGCGTTGCACCTGGGCCACGAAATCCGGCTGACGGAATTGCCTGGCGCTGACGTTCACTGCCAGCGTCAACTCGCGCATTTGCGGATCGTGTTGCCATGCCTTGAGTTGCGTGCAGGCGGTTTCCAGCACCCACAAACCGATCGGTACGATCAGCCCGGTTTCCTCGGCCATGGGAATGAATTGATCGGGGAAAATAAACCCCCGCGTGGGGTGTTCCCAGCGCAACAGTACTTCCGCACCGAGCGGGCGGCGTTGTGTGTCCATCTGTATCTGGTAGTGCAACTGGAATTGCTGCTTGCTGAGGGCGTGACGCAAATCCGCCGCTATCGCGGTGCGTTTTACCAATGCGGCTTGCGTCATCGGGTCGTGGAAACGAATGGTATTGCGACCTGCCGCCTTGGCCTGGTACATGGCCATGTCGGCATGCTTGAGCAATTCTTCCATGTTTTCACGATGGCCCTGGAACAGGCAGATGCCGATGCTTGCCGTGGTGTGGTGCTCATGATCATCCAGCTTGTAGGTCTGGCTCAATTCATGGCAGAGTTTTTCCGCAGCCTGTTCAGCCTGTGTGGCCGCCTCATCCTGCTGGCGGCTCAGTCCTTCAAGTATCACGACAAATTCGTCGCCGCCGAGCCGGGCCACGGTATCGCCTTCGCGCAGGGTGGACTTCAGCCGGCGCGTCACCTCGACCAGCAGCCGGTCACCCATGGCATGACCCAGTGTGTCATTGATCGTCTTGAAGTTGTCCAGGTCCAGAAACAGCAATGCGCCGTGCTCGCCGCTACGCAGGGTGGCCGCCATCGCCTGCTGCAAACGATCCATTAACAGGCGGCGGTTCGGCAACTGGGTCAGGGTGTCGTAAAAGGCCAGCTTATGGATTTCCTGTTCCGACTGCTTGCGCTGGCTGATGTCGGTAAACACAGCCACATAGTTGGACACCTGCTGCCGGTCATCGTAAACCGCCGTGATGGTGATGAATTTCGGGTAGATTTCACCACTCTTGCGTCTATCCCATACTTCTCCGGACCACTTGCCCGTATCGCGCAGTGCCGACCACATGGCCTGGTAAAAAGCCGCATCGTGCCGGCCGGACTGCAGGATGCGCGGGTTTTTTCCAATGACCTCTTCGGCGCTATAGCCAGTGATTTCTTCAAAGGCCCGATTGACGCGCAGAATCGTCGCATCAGCATTGGTGATCAGGATGGCTTCCTGGGACTGGAACGTGGTCGCGGCGATGCGCAGTTCTTCTTCAGCGGTCTTGCGTTCGGTGATGTCTTCGTAAAGGCCCAGCACGCCGATGATTTCACCGCTTTGGGTATCGCTGAGCGGGACTTTCGATGTGCGCAGCCAGCGCATGCGTCCGTCCGGTGAGCTTTGTGGTTCCTCATAGTTGAGCTGGGCCATGCCAGATGCCATCACCTTGCGGTCATCGGCGCGGTAAAGACCGGCCTGGTCTTTCCAGGCCATCTCAAAATCACTTTTGCCGGTCAGCTGGGCCGGATGCGTATAGCCCGCATCCTGTGCAAACAGCGAATTGCAGCCCAGGAAACGCGACTCGCGATCTTTCCAGAACACCCGGATGGGTGCGCGTTCGATGATGGTCTGAAGCAGTTCGCCGGTCTTGAGCGCTTCGGCTTGTGCGGCCAGCATCAGGTCGCGGTCTTTGAGTTGCTGGCTTTGCCGGACGATGGCCAGAATGATGACCAGAACCGCGCCTGAATACGTGAGGGATGAAGCAAGGCTTTGCGATTCCGGCATTGCGGCTGCCGCGATAATGGCAGCACTGGCCATGATGACGCTGACAATGGGCAGCATGCGCAGAATGGCTTCATAAGTACGCTCACATCGGGATGAGCTTGTATACGTAAGCTGCCAGATTGAAACGACCAGCCCGGCCAGCAGAATGGCGATTGAAAAGGAAATGCTGGACCAGGCGCCATTGACGGTGAGACCTTTCAGCGCCAGCGTATTCCAGTGCATCCAGCTCCATGCCGTCACTGCAATGGCAACCAGAAACAGCGTGAATCTGGACAAGATGCGCAGGCGGATCGCGGGGATCATGATCAGGCCGATGCAGGCAGGGATAAGCAGGCTGACCGGGTAGCTCACGAGCACGGCCATTGATAGTGGATCGAGATCGCCCTGTTTGGGCAGATAGATCACCAGCACCAGCGTCAGTGACGCGATCGACAGGGACAACACATCCAGCAGCGCTGCAAGCCAGTCTATCCTGCGCAGGTTGCGGCGAATTTCCAGAAACAGTCCGATGGTCAGGCAAGGCCCCAGCCAGAGATAAAAGAAATCGGATGGCGAGGGAAATTGTCTGTATTGCAGAACGGCTTGCCCATCCCAGACGAGTTGCCCCAGGGCATAACCCGCCAACCCGCTGAAAAACCATGTCGCCACATAGCGGTTTCCCTGCTCGCCGCTGCTCTTCAAGCCCAGCCAGGCAAGCACGGCGGCCGCGGTCGTCCCGGATGTCCAGTGAACGTTATCGAAGAATTTGATCCAGGCGGGATCAGATGACAGCCCGATGCCAGCGGTGCCGATGATGATTCCCAGCAGACCCGTCAGGAAGACGATCAGGTTGAGTCGGGGCAGGTGGGCGAGCATGGACTGGGAGATCATGTAATCAATAATTCACGTGACTTTCCATCGAGGCACCTACAGCGTACCGCTTTTGTTTCAAGTTCGTTATTCGTTAGTAGCTAAGCTGTGGAACTTTAACAGAAAACAAGACCTTGTTATCCTTTGATTGGGGTAAGGATTCTGCTTGCATTGTTTGATTGTCAGGTATGGGGTGCGCCTGTTTGGGCAGAAAGACCGCAGATCGACACGTATCCCTGCTACGCGAAGCGGTATGCAATGGAGAATCAGGCTGTCTCGTCAGCACTACCCTGCGCGAGAGGCTCAAGCGGTTCAATCTGTGTCGCCAGAATCTTGTCGATGCGCTTGCCATCGAGGTCCACCACTTCCAGTTTCCAGTTTCCCCAGGTGAACACATCGCCGGTTTGCGGCAGTCGTCCGGCCAGCCACATCACCAGGCCGCTCAGCGTGTGGTAACGGCCCTTGCTTTCATCCGGCACGGTTTGCAGGCCCAGCTTGTCCTTGAGCTCCGGGATGGGAATCAGACCGTCGAGAAACCATGAGCCGTCTTCACGTTGCACCGACCAGGCCTCTTCCAGATTACGCGGTGTGAATTCGCCGGTCAGTGCCTCCAGCACATTTTGCGGGGTGATCAGACCGTCAATCTCGCCGTATTCATCCACCACCAGCACCATGTGTGCATCGGACGCGCGAAAGTGCTCCAGCAGGTCTATCCCGGTGAGGCTTTCCGGAACGAAAATCGCGGGCATGATCTGGCTGGACAGATCCACCTTGCCGTCCGACTGCATTTGATTGAACAGCCGCTTGGCGCTGATGATGCCCAGCACGGTGTCGAGACCGTCCCGGCAAACCGGAAAGCGCGAGTGCGCCGATCCGGCCACGCGCTTCAGGTTGTCTTGCAGCGGCAGCGTGGTGTCGAGGTACACAATCTCGCTGCGCGGGATCATCAGCGAACTGATCGAACGGTCGTCCAGCCGCAGCACATTGCGCACCATGTCCCGCTCCTGCTGTTCGAACACGCCCGACTCCGAGCCCTCTTGCAGCAGGGCGTGGATTTCTTCTTCAATCACGTCGGCCTGGCTGGATGGCTGCATGCCCAGCAGACGCAGCATCCCGTTGGTCGAAGCCGACAGCAGACGTTCAAACGGGTGCGCCAGCAGGGCCAGCAGGTTCATCGGGCGCGCCACCCGCCGCGCGATATCCTCGGGATTGAACTGGCCGATACGCTTGGGCACCAGTTCACCGATCACAATGGAAAAGTAGGTGATCACAACCACCACCAGCGCGGTGGCCGCAAGACCGCTGGTTTGTTCGTCCAGGCCAAAAGATTGCATCCAGATCGACAGCGGATCCGCCAGCACCGCTTCGCCGACGATGCCGTTGAGTATGCTGATCGAGGTGATGCCGATCTGGACCGTCGACAGAAAGCGCGTCGGGTCGTCGTGCAGCTTGATGGCCACGGCGGCCGAGCGATCGCCGTTGTCGGCCAGTCTGGCCAGCCGCGCGCGGCGCGCCGTCACCAGGGCAATTTCCGACATGGCAAACACGCCATTCAAGATGATCAGGACGGTCAGAAGCAGGATTTCCATGGCGGGTGCGGCCGCGGCTTCAGCCGGGCTGTTGCGTTGAACACACCGCAAGCATAAGCCAGTCTGCCCGGTGCGTCCTGCCGCGTGTCCGGGATCATTGGATGTCACCCAATGGCGACTGGAAATGAAAAATCGGCGCCGATAGCTGGCGCCGATTCTTCTTGTTCCGGGAAATTACTGAACCGTCAGTTTTTTGCCCGAACTGGCCGCCTTTTTCGGCAGGGTCAATTCCAGCACGCCATCACTGTATTTGGCCTCGGACCTGCCTCGTCCACGTCGTGGCTATCCTGGACCTGTTTGTTACCGTGTATCAGGCATTCTGTTTCCCGATTTACCGGGTGAAAAAGGTTCGGCGCCGCGACTACATCGTGCTTGACCGGCAACAGCTTGAATACCTCAACTTCATCGAAAAATTTCACTGCGGTTATTGATTCGGCCTGATGAAGTTTGAAGTGATATTGAAAGCAGACTTACCCCGGCTTTATAAAACCGTGCGGGAGGCTGAATCAATAAACATTAAAAACAGCGTCCCATTGAGGCGGCTCAACGGACCGGCCCACTCAAGACGACGCGAGAAACACTTTACAGGTTCAAACATTACCTGGCCGTCTCAATATTGTGCCTATGCCAGCGGTCTGGTTGCCTATGTGTATGAGATCGTGGCGCGAACCGAGCAGTATTTTTGCCCGATCAAACATGCGCGCAGGGTGCTCGGCACGCATGCCCGCTATCGCCGTTTTCTCGATTATGGCGCGGCCGAAGACTACGAGACCCGGCTTGAGGCTTTCCGCGTTGCGCTGGGTGGAAAGAAGTGATTGGGGCGGAGAAGACCACAGTCTCCGGCGCTGACCGCCATGCCGGGTAAGCATGCGGTACTGACCATTCAGCTACCGTTCTGGCCGGGGAGCGAGGCACATCGGGTTTCAAGCGCTTGGGCGATGCTGATACGACTGGAATTCACTTGGCCTCGATTGCGGCAGCTTTCATCACAAGCTGCTCAAATTCATCTGGCGGCACCGCACGACTGAACAGGAAACCCTGATAACCATTGCAGCCCAGCTGCTCAAGCAGTTCCAGCTGTTCTTGTGTTTCGACGCCTTCGGCAATCACGCCCAGCCGGAGGTTGCGCGCCATGCCGATGATCGTCTGGGCAATCACCGCGTCGCTGTTGTTGGTGGTGATGTCCATGACGAATGATCGATCAATCTTGAGCTGGTCGAGCGGTAAGCGCCG
>JANJUT010000017.1 GCA_024710445.1 Thiobacillus sp. | reverse complement strand
GATGATGCGTGCCTTCGCTGATGGCCTCGGTATTCCACTTGTCACACACAACACAGGGGAGTTTTCCAGAGTACCAAGGCTAAAGGTGGAAAACTGGGCCGGAGAATAGCTGCAGAAACAGTGTCGACACAATTTCCACTACGGAGAAGACACGGAAATCGTGACCCCTCAACGCAGGCCCCTCAACGCGCACACCTCCAGCCAGCCCCAAGACTCGATCTCCCCAAGGAATGGAAGGTTTAAGGCCCGGCAATATGGCTCATTGACGGGGCGGTTTCCAATGGATACCATTTAGCTATCTTTCCGGTAGTTATCGGAGCCCCTGGAGACCGCCATGAATGAAGCCACCCTCCTGATAAAAAAAATCCCTGCCGACCTGAAACAATGGCTCGCCAAGGAAGCCGCCCAACATGATCGCTCCATGAACAGGGAAGCCATTCGCCTGCTCGAGGAAGCGCGCGCGCTCCGCGAAAGCGAGTCCGCGCATCGCGAAGAGGGGAAGTCTGTGGACCAGATTCTCAAGAGGCTTCGGGCGCTTCCTGTTTTGGACGATCGGCCAATGGAGGAGATTCTGTATGACGAGGCCGGAATGCCAAAATGACCCAAAAGAGGCTTGGAGCCGCCGTTGTCGACTCGTCCGCTCTCCTGTGTGTCGCGCTCGACGAACCAGCGGCTGGGCTTTTTCTCGATGGCTTCTCAAGGACGGATGAGATGTTCATCGGAGCGGCCACGCGCGCGGAAACCTGGTTGTCCATATATAACCAGAAGGGCACGAATGGAGCGAGGCTAATCGATGATCTGATTGATGCCCTCAAAATCAAGACCGTTCCATTCGGCGAGGATTCCCTTCCCCGCTTTCGCCAGGGCGGCGCGGACTATCACCACAAGCACGACGATAAGGCCAGGCTCAATCTAGGCGACCTCTACACATACTCGCTCGCCAAACATCTCGATCTCCCTTTGTTTTTCCAGGGGACGGATTTCGAGAACACGGATCTGAAAAACGCAATGAAGGCTTTGGGATATCAGATGTCGGAAAAAGGCGTTCCCATGCTTCCCAAGACCCCTGAAAGGTAGCCGACAATTATTGATTCCGGCCTGATGGGGAGCCGTGATGGGAGCTGGGGTCTAGAAACAATGCATCTCATGGAGCCGCATGGAGCTGGGGTCACCCATTAGCCCCTCATTTCGGGTCACCGACTGCGTCGCCGACATCGACGCCACCCGCGCCGACAGCGACCCCAAGGTCTTCACCCAAATCCACGTCCACTTCACCGTCACCGGCAAGGCGCTCGACCCCAAGCGCGTCGAACAGGCGGTACATCTGTCCGCCGACAAATACTGCTCGGCCAGCATCATGCTCGGCAAATCCGCCAAGATCACGCATGATTTCGAGGTGGTGGAAGGCTGATCCTCGCGTTGCTGTGCAAGTAAATGGCACAGCAAGCAGCACCATAAAAAAGGGCTCCCGAAGGAGCCCTTTTTAACTTCATCGTTCAAACCGGGCGAGCCCGGCGTTGAATTAGAAGGTGTGCTTCACGCCCAGCGAGAAGACGGAAGGATCGTTACCCAATGCAGCGGATGCATAGGGGGTCAGATCATAACCACCGCCAGCAACAGTGGTGCCGTCGTTTTTCAGCTTGGTGTACACGCCATACACGGTGGTGCGCTTGGACAGGCTGTAGTCTGCGCCCAGGGCGTAGAACTTGGCGCCGTCGTCGTCACCAGCGCCGAGGGTTTTGCTGTCGCCGGCACGGCCGTAGGCAGCCTTCAGAGCGATAGCGCCCATGTTGTACTGACCAGACAGGTAGTAGGCAGTGCGGTCGTTCGGCTCGCCACCAACAGTTGCGCCGTTGGTATCGCCACCGTTCGAGTTCTCGTACACGGCACCGATCTTGGCGTTGCCGAAGCTGAAGCCTGCGCCCAGTTTCCAGGAGCTCAGGGTATCAGCAGTGGAAGCGCCCAGCACGTTGCTGTGCTTTTCGTAAGCAGCAGAAGCGAACAGCGGACCGTTTTCGTACATACCCATCATGGACAAAGCGCTCACATCATCATCCGCAGCAGCGGCTTCGATGTTCTTGATCTGCACATAGGCGACAGCGGCGTGGAAGCCGGAGAACGTGGGGGTGATGTAAGCCACGGTCTGGTTGGCGCGCACGTCGAACAGGGCGCTAGCAGCAAGGGTGGACGAACGGCCGATGATGGCGTTGTAGTCAGCTGCGGTGTCAGCAAACGGATCCAGCTTGCCGGTGGCCAGCTTGTACGGGGTATCGTGCTGACCGAGGATCAGGGTGCCCATGGAAGCGGACTTCAGGCCGACGAAGGTGTTGCGGTTAGCGAGTGCGCCAGCACCGGTGTTCAGCTGCGACTCGATCTGCCAGATAGCGGACAGGCCGCCACCCAGATCTTCGGAACCCTTGAAGCCGATGCGCGACACGTTGTCACGGCCGGTCACCAAGTCGGTGTCGTCAATGGTGCTGTCGTCGGTGTTGGCACGGTCAACCGAGTAGGACATGACGCCGTAGATGTCGACGTTGGAAGTAGCAGCAAAAGCAGCGGGAGCGGCGACAACGCCGGCAACTGCCAGTGCGATCAGAGTTTTTTTCATTACTTTCTCCTAAAGAAAATTAATTAAACCAGCCATACAACCAGTTTCTGTTTGAAGCTCTGCAGAGCTGTCCTGCACGTATAAATGCGTTGGGGACGGAACCGATTATCCAGACTCAGCCCCCGCCGACAAGCAGAGTTGTTGTTTTTTCCATTAAACGGGATGAAAAGTGTTGTTTTGTTGCACTCAAGCAACAGGCGTTGGCAGTGAACAGGCTAAAGACAGGAACGTTGTTATGGGGCTTCGAATCCAGGCGGCCATTTTCACGAAGCGTGAAATACACGCAGAATCTCAACCCGCCGCTGTTTGGCGCGATAAGGAATGATGTAGGGAAAATGGGGCAATACAAATTCACGCGTACCCGGCAGGCGCCCCGGTCGTCCCATGTCGGGGTGCTGCATTAACAAGCGGGGGGATTCGTCCACTTCCACCACAAGTGCAGCTATGGCCCCAGGTTGTCCCGTGCAATGTAAGCCGCCTCTTGCTCAAGACTGAGCAGGGCGCGCCGCAGCCATTTAACCTGCATGTTTTTTCAGCAGGGCCGTCATGTCCGATGGGCTCGCAAAATCACCCTGGTCGGCTTCCTGAATTGCCCGTTCGATTTCGCCTGCCTGCCAGGCCTCCAGGTCAAGGTATCGTGCGATGGCTTCTTCTGCCAGATACGATCTGGATCGATGGGTGGCTTGCGCCAGCTTGTCGAGCTTTGCCTTGGTTTCTTCAGGCACGCGTAACGTAAGGATTGCCGTGGCCATGTCATCGCTCCTGTGTGACGATGTATACATTAGCAGCAGGCATATCACACCCAGCGCCCGCCGCCCACCAACCCCACCAGCAGGCGTACGCCGCCATAGGCCAGCCACGACAGGGTGCGGCGCACCCAGCCGCGGCGCTGCCAGTCGGCCGGGTTTAACGCGTTTGATCGATCGATGGCCTGTTGCAACCGCTGCTGCAGATCACGCGAAAACATTGCATCCTCTACCACCACATTCGCCTCGCGCGCCATGAGCAGGCTGAAGGGGTCGATATTGCTTGAGCCGACGGTGGCCCAGCGGCAATCGACCACGGCGACCTTGGCGTGCAGCTCACTCACCCCATATTCATATATGGCCACGCCGGCGGTGAGCAGGTCACGATACAGGGCGCGCGCGGCGGCCTGAAAGAAAGGGTGGTCGGTATGGCCCTGCACCAGCAATTGCACGCGCACGCCACGGGCCGCGGCCTTTTTCAGCAAACGCCGGAAGCGGTAACCGGGCAGGAAATAGGCGCTGGCGATCAGGATGTCTTCACGTGCCAATGCCAGTGCAGCCAGGTACGCACGTTCGATGTCGCGGCGATGCGCGAAGTTGTCACGCACGATAAAGGCCGCACGCACATGGCCATCGGTCGGCCAGACAGGTTCAAGCCTGGTTTTGCCCTCGCCTGTCTGCAACTGCGACAAGGCCACCAGCCGCCACAGCCGACGCACGCTGCGATGAATGCGGGCCAGCAGGGGGCCTTGAACTTCAACACTGAAATCCAGCCGCGGCGCATCGAAACGGGTGGGCACGTAGTCATCGATGAGGTTCATGCCGCCGACAAAGGCGATGCGCGCGTCGATCACCACCAGCTTGCGATGCAGCCGCCGCAGGCTGCGCGGGTTGGCACGCCAGCCGGACACCAGCGGGCGATACACCAGCACGCTGACGCCAGCGGCTTCCAGCAATTTCAACCAGCTGGGCGGTAGCTCGCGCGAACCGACGCCGTCGATCATCAAACGCACGCGAATGCCGCGCTGCGCGGCACGGATCAGCGCATCCCGCACCGCCTCGGCGCTGGGGTCGGCGTTGAAAATATAGGTTTCGAGATGGATTTCGGCCTGCGCGGCGTCGATTGCGCCGATGAGCGCAGGAAAGAACGCCGCCCCGCTCTGCAGCAGGCGCACTTGATTGCCTGCAACCGGGCCGCTACTGCGAAAGCGTGATTGGCGCAGCCGGTCTTTCATAGGGATGAGCCTATCAAGGCGCGGGCCGGTGTCAGTGAGTGCGGACAGCCATCAGGCCAGGCTGAGTTTGGCTGTCAGTGCAGCGTGGTCGGAAATCCGGTGCCAGGCATTGCCGGTGTGTACCTGCGCGGCATGGATGTTGAAGCGCCGCACATAGATGCGGTCGAGCTGGAACATCGGCAGAATGGAAGGATAGCTGCGCGCCGCCTTGCCGTGATGGGTTTCGAATACTTCGGACAAGCCGAGCTCGTCCTCGAAGTAGTGACCGGCACGCACCAGCCAGTCATTGAAATCGCCCGCCAGGATCAGCGGGGCATTGTCCGGCACCATGGCGCGCACACGTGCCGCGATCATTGCCAGCTGGCGCTTGCGGCCGCGTTCGGTGAGCCCGAGGTGGACATTGATGCAGTGCACCGGAATAGGCACACCCGGCACTTCGATTTCACAGTGCAACATGCCACGGCTCTCGAAGGCGTGGGCGGAAATATCCTCGTTTTCCCACGACAGAATCTTGTAGCGCGACAGGATGGCATTGCCGTGATGGCCGGTGTCGTAGATGCAGTTCTTGCCGTAGGCGAAGTCGGTGTAGACATGCCCCGCCAGAAACTCATGCTGGGGCCGGCCCGGCCAGTGCTGGAAGCGGCTGGCCCGCTGGCCATGGCTGCCTTGCACCTCCTGCAGGAAAACGATATCGGTGCCCAGCGTGCCGAGGCGGTCACGCAATTCGTGCACGGTCAGCCGCCGGTTGAATTGCGACAAGCCTTTGTGGATGTTGTAGCTGGCGATATGCAGCGGAGAAGTCATCGGATCATTATAAGCGCGCAGCCAGCATGCGAATGGCCGCTGCATTGCTGGGTGAAAAACAGCGTTCCACAGCCTGCTCCCAGGGCAGCCACGCGTATTGCAGGTGTTCGCGTGGCGCCAGAACGACAGGCGCCGCCATGGGCAGGCGCAGGCCGAACACATGCTCGGTGTTGTGCGTCACGCCCGGCGCATAGCGATGGCGCCAGCGTTCATAAATTTCATAACGGTTTTCGATATCCCATGGCGTCAGCTCGAAGCGGGTGGCATCAAGTCCGGTTTCCTCGAACACTTCGCGGATGGCGGTCTGTTCCAGGGTTTCACCTGCATCCTGCGAGCCGGTGACTGACTGCCACAAGCCGGGTGCATCGGCCCGCTCCATCAACAACACCTGGCCGTCAGCCGTGTAGATCACGACCAGGACGGAAACAGGGATCTTGTACGCGATCAAATGATGCAGACACCCAGCGGCGCGCCCGTCGTCATGATGCTGATCAGGCGGTCGATGTTGGGATGCTTGCCGGGGTGGAGCGTGGCGTCTTCGGTGTGCTCGGCAAAAATCGCCAGGCCTTCGGCGGCCGCCTCGACATTGATCGTGCCGTATTGCCTGGCGAGATAGGCATATACGCGAAATGAGCCGGCGGTGCCGGGCGCATTGGCAATCGAGGCCACTTCGGCACCGGTGACGTCGGTCAGCACCAGTTTCTCGCCCGAAAACTCGGGCAGGGTTTTCAGGGTCTCGGCGAAGTTCATGCCGCCTTGTCCGGAGCCGCGATGTTGCGCAGCTTGATATGCAGTTCCCGCAACTGCTTCTCATCGACCACGTTGGGCGCATTGGTCATCAGGCACGAAGCGCGCTGGGTCTTGGGGAAGGCGATGACGTCGCGGATGGATTCGGCGCCGGCCATCAGCGTGACCAGGCGATCGAGGCCGAACGCCAGGCCGCCGTGCGGCGGCGCGCCATACTGCAGCGCGTCGAGCAGGAAGCCGAATTTCTCGCGGCGTTCCTCCTCGCCGATGTTCAGCGCGGCGAACACCTTTTCCTGCACGTCTTCCTTGTGGATACGCACCGAGCCGCCGCCGACTTCCCAGCCGTTCAGCACCATGTCGTAGGCCTTGGACAGACACTTGCCCGGATCGGTGGCGAGCCAGTCTTCGTGGCCGTCCTTCGGTGCGGTGAAGGGATGGTGCAGCGCATCCCAGCGGTTTTCATCCTCGTTGAACTCGAACATGGGGAAATCGACCACCCACAGCGGCGCCCAGGCGCGGCCGTCAAGGTGATTCTTCTCGTGGCCGATCTTGAGGCGCAACGCGCCGAGTGCGTCGTTCACCACTTTGGCCTTATCGGCACCGAAGAAGATCAGGTCGCCGTTCTGCGCGCCGGTACGCTGCATGACTGCAGCCAGCGAGGCTTCGGACAGGTTCTTGACGATGGGCGACTGCAGCCCGGCTTCGTTGAGCTGCGTCACGTCGTTGACCTTGATGTAGGCCAGGCCCTTGGCACCGTAGATCTTGACGAATTCAGTGTAGGTGTCGATCTCGCTGCGGGAAAGCGATGCGCCGCCGGGAATGCGCAGGGCGGCGACGCGGCCTTTTGCATCATTAGCCGGACCGGAAAACACCTTGAAAGCCACGTCTTTCATGGCATCGCCGACGTCGACGATTTCGAGCGTGACCCGCATGTCAGGCTTGTCGGAGCCGTAGCGGTTGATCGCCTCAGCGTAAGTCATGCGCGGAAAAGCCGCGGGCAGGTCAACGTCCTGCGCTTTCTTCATCATGTCGCGGATCATGCCTTCGACCAGGCCCATGATGTCCTCTTCGCCGAGGAAGGAGGTTTCCAGATCGACCTGGGTGAATTCGGGCTGACGGTCGGCACGCAGGTCTTCGTCGCGGAAGCACTTGGTGAGCTGAAAGTAGCGGTCGTAGCCCGCCACCATCAGCAGCTGCTTGAACAGCTGGGGCGACTGCGGCA
Source organism: Thiobacillus sp. (assembly GCA_024710445.1). Classification (GTDB taxonomy): domain Bacteria; phylum Pseudomonadota; class Gammaproteobacteria; order Burkholderiales; family Thiobacillaceae; genus Thiobacillus. Next base: position 1,188 of record JANJUT010000017.1, on the reverse strand, counting down.
GCGCGTAGAACATGCCGTCGTGCACCCGGCTCGGCACCAGGTAATCGCGCGCGCCTTCCGGGGTGGAACGCGTCAGCATCGGCGTCTCGACTTCCATGAAGCCGTTGGCGTCGAGGTAATCACGCATGATCTTGGAGACGCGATAACGCAGGCGCATGTTCTTCTGCATCGGCTCGCGACGCAGGTCGAGGTAGCGATATTGCAGGCGGATGTTCTCGTTGATGTTGTCGTCGTCGATCTGGAACGGCGGCGTCAGCGAAGGATTCAGCACTTCCAGTTTTTTGGTCAGCATTTCGACCATGCCGGTCGGCATGTTGGGGTTTTCGGTGCCGGCCGGACGCGCCCGCACCAGACCCTCGATCTTCAGCACGAACTCGGAACGCACCTCTTCAGCCAGCTTGAAGGCTTCCGGCGTGTCGGGATCGATCACCACCTGCATCATGCCTTCACGGTCGCGCAGGTCGATGAAGATCACGCCGCCGTGGTCGCGCCGACGGTGCGCCCAGCCGCACAGGGTCACGGTGTTGCCGATATCGGCGGCGGTTACGCCACCACAGTAATGAGTACGCATGCGTTCTTTCCTGATTGAATCCTATTGGGTCCCGGGACGGGCTTCGCCAGAAGCCACTCCCATCGAGACGATGTATTTCAGCGCGCGGTCAACCGACACATTCAGTTCGATGACCTCGCTCTTTTTCACAAAAAAATAAAATCCGTTGACCGGACTCGGCGCGGTGGGAATAAACACCGCCACATATTCATCCGACAGTGTGTGCACCACCTCATCCGGCACATTGGTCTGGAAAGCCATCGACCATGCCTGCGGATGCGGGTAGCGCACCAGCAACACCTTGCGAAACGCATGGCCGTTGCCCGACAGCAGGGTGTCGGAGACCTGCTTGACACTGCCGTAGATGGATTTCACCACCGGAATGCGCGTGAGCTGGCGCTCCCAGAAATCGATGATTTTCTGGCCGAAGAAATTGGCGCCGAACACGCCGGTGAGCACAATCACCAGCAGCGTCAGGATCACCCCCAGCCCGGGGATCCGCACACCCAGCAAGGCTTTGGGCTGCCATTCGAGCGGCAGGACCGTAAGCGTCTGATCCATGGTGCCGATCAACAGATCGAGCACCCACAGGGTGATCCCCAGCGGCACCCAGATCAGCAGTCCGGTAATGAAATAAC
>JANJUT010000280.1 GCA_024710445.1 Thiobacillus sp. | reverse complement strand
CGGTCGGCGTGCTGGGGGGCGATGTGTTTTCAGCCTCGGTCCGTGTCGTGCTGATGCTCGATACCCTGCGCAACACGGGACTATCGGAAAACACGACCCTCGATGTGCAGCTGATGGCCCAGGATCGTGAGGTTTTCCTGGAATGGGACAACACGCGTTTCACTATCAGCATGCTGCCGGCTGCGCCCACTACGCCACGACTCAACAAGCTGGCCGAACAGTTGCGTTTTGCCAGCGAATCGGCCGACCCCGAACTGCTGAAACGTCGTAACCGCCAGATCAGCGAGGATCTTGAACGCTATATGCTCAATGCTGCAGAGCAGATGGCCGAAATGGAATCCATGCTGGAAAAGAAAAAACAAGAACTCGAGGCCTCGATTCGCCATGCCGAAACCGATGCCCTCACCGGGCTATACAATCGCGGCGCCTACGACCTGCGTTTGCGCGAATCCCTGCTGCGCAGCCAGCGGCAGGATGAGCCAATGTGCCTGTTGTTGTTCGATCTCGACTATTTCAAACAGATCAATGACACGTATGGCCATCAGTTTGGTGACGAGTACCTGAAGAAGATGGCGGACGTCATGCGTGGTTCGGTGCGCGAGCATGTGGACATACTCTGCCGCATGGGCGGCGACGAATTTGCCGCCATCACCTTCTGCGACCTCAAGATTGCCGAACGTATCGCCGCCAAGGTGCTGGAGGGCATGAATGGCAAGGTGAGCATCGGCATCGCGCAATGCCGCACCGAAGACAACACCCAAACCCTGGTTGCCCGCTCCGACGCCGCGCTTTATGAAGCGAAGCGGTGCGGTCGCGGCCGGCATGCAAGTGAGCACGAAACGACACCAAACGTTATGGGGCACCCTTGATTACCAAACTACTACTCGATCAAGCCATCGGCGACGACAGCAGCCAGGTGCTGTTGCGTTCGAAGTTGCGCGCTGTTTCGCGCCGCATGGGCTTCAAGGATGCAGTGCGCGAACGGATCGAGCTGGTTTGCAACGAAATCATTTCCAACCAGCTCAAATACGCGGGCAGGCACGGCCTGGTTCAGATATGGGAATACGGCAACAGCGAATTTTCCGCACTGGACCTGTTCGCACTCGACTATGGCCCCGGTATCCCGAATCTGCCAGCAGCCCTCAAGGACGGCTACACGACCTCTGGCACCATGGGGAAAGGGCTTGGCGCCATCCAGCGGCTGTCCGCCGAATGCGAGTTCTATACTCTGCCGCGTACGATGGCGCATGATTCACCCTGGCACGGCATGGCCGTATGGGCGCGTTTCTATGTAGACAGCAAACCACCCTCGCATCGCTTCCAGTACGGCCATCACATGCGTGCCTATCAGGACGATGTGTACAACGGCGACTGCATCTGCGTGCAGCCATCAGGGCATACGATCAAATGGCTGCATGCCGATGGCCTGGGTCATGGCAAGGAAGCCGCCGAGGTATTGATCGGGGCCGAGGTGGTACTGGACACCACCACACCGCTCGATGGCAGCCTGCAAGACCTTTCACGCCGACTGCGCGGTGGGCGCGGTGCCGTCGCCATGGTCTCCGAGATCGATTTCAGCACTTCCCTGCTGCACACATGTGGTGTCGGTGACATGGGTGCGTTCCTGATCTGCAACGGTGAACGCAGGGTGCTCAACTTCTCGCCGGGCGTGCTGGGGCATGACCACCGTTCGTTCGAGATGACAAAACACCCCTTCCCGCAGCAGGCCCTTTTCATAACGGCATCGGATGGACTGCGCCGCAACTGGAACCTGAACACCTTCCCGGGATTGTGGCGCCTGCATCCTCAACTCATCGCGCTATTGCTGGGCAACGTGGCAACGCGCAGCAATGACGACAAATCCATATTTGTAATACGTACAACGCCGACTAAAGGAGACGAAAGTGGTCAGAAACGCTAAATCAAAAAAGAGCACCAATCAGTTGCTGATCGAGCAGATGATGACCAAGGTCGCCACGATCTCGCAGGACATCGAGAAGCGTGGCCAGAGCATTTTTGGCCAGGGAAACCTGCTCACTTTAGACGAGATCAACGATTACAGTCTCGAATTCCTCGAGCTATTCGTCCTGTTGTTACAGGCGGGCGAAAAGGTCGATCGACGCAGCAGCGAGCACAAGGCGCTGCGCCAGTTCTTCAGCAATTTCTCGCAGCAGATCCAGATCCGCGGCGGCAACCTGGAAGAGTTCGTGCGCTTCATCCATTTCATGCAGGATGTCTTTCTCAACAATCTTGAGACCGACAGCACACTCGATTTCCAGCAGACACGCGAAATCCTGCTGCTGCTCGCCTCGGTGTTCAACGACATCATTCTCGATGTTTTCCATGTCTATCTTGCCGAGAAGGAACGCACCATCCAGGCTCAGCAGGAGGAACTCAAGCACACCTCGACCCCGATCACCGAGATATGGGATGGTGTGCTGACCCTGCCCATCATTGGCACGCTCGATTCCTCACGCACCATGTCCGTGATGGAAAACATGCTTGCACGGATCGAGAAGGACCGTGCCAAGGTCGTGGTGATCGACGTTACGGGCGTGCAGGCGATCGATTCTCAAGTCTCGCACCATCTGATCCAGATGATCCGCGCAGTCGGCCTGATGGGTGCCAAGGCCATCCTGACAGGCATCCGTCCCGAAATTGCGCGCGCAATCACCAGCCTGAACATCGACCTGTCAATGGTGTCGACCCGTGCAACCCTGTCGGAAGGACTCAAAGAGGCCTTTGCCCTGCTGAGTATCACGGTCCTTGCCGCAGACGTGCAGCATCACTAACCGCCATCTGGAGCACTCACTCATGACCATGCTTCAGGGCATGCATCTGACGCCAATCGGAGACGGCATTATTCTGCTGGAGCCGACCGACGGGCTGGATCCCGGGGAGCCGGATGCCTATCTCGTTCCCCTGGCAGGAACGCTACAGCAAATGCGCGCGCGGCGCCTGCTTTACGATCTGAAAAACGTGCCAGTCATCGACACCCTCTATTACGCCTGGCTGACGAACCTCGCCTCCATATGCCGCATCTCGGGAATCGATATGGTGCTGGTGAATATTCGGCCGGCTACAGCCTACGCGCTTGCCCTGACGATGGAGGACAACCCGCCCTTTGCTTGTGCGCTGGATGTGAATCGCGCGCGCAATCTGCCCTGATTGTGGCTTCCCGCCTCCATGCCGGGCTGGCAGGTGCTCAGGCTTCCCTGAACAAGCCGATGGCTTCATCCAGTCGCTGCACCGCATGGATTTGCATCCCGGCGATTTTTTGTTTGGGCTGGTTGGCAGCCGGCACGATGGCCTGGGTAAAGCCGAGCTTGGCCGCTTCTTTCAGACGCTCCTGACCACGTTGCACCGGGCGGATTTCACCGGCCAGTCCCACTTCGCCAAACATCACCAGCTTGTCGGGTAACGGTTGGCTGCGCAACGATGACACGATCGCTGCCAGCACCGCCAGATCAGCCGCGGGTTCGGTGATCTTGACGCCGCCCACCGCGTTGACGAACACATCCTGATCGAAGCAGGCGATCCCGGCGTGGCGATGCAACACGGCCAGCAGCATGGCGAGACGATTCTGCTCCAGACCGACAGACAAACGACGCGGGCTTGGTGCGTGGCTGGAATCAACCAATGCCTGAATTTCCACCAGCAGCGGACGCGTACCTTCCTGGGTCACCAGCACGCAGGAACCCGGCACCGGCTCACTGTGACGAGAAAGAAAAATTGCCGAAGGATTGGATACGCCCTTGAGCCCCTTCTCGGTCATTGCAAACACGCCGATTTCGTTGACTGCACCAAAGCGGTTCTTGAAGGCACGCACCAGACGAAAACTTGATCCGGTATCCCCTTCGAAATACAGCACGGTATCGACGATGTGCTCAAGCACGCGAGGGCCGGCAATGGCGCCTTCCTTGGTGACATGGCCAACCAGAATAATGGCGGTGCCGGTCTGCTTGGCATGGCGTGTCAGCTGCGCGGCACATTCGCGCACCTGCGCCACGGAGCCGGGGGCGGAGGTCAGCGCTTCGGAATACACGGTCTGGATCGAATCGATCACCGCCACCTCGGGCTTGAGATCGGCCAACTGTGCCAGAATCGCCTCCAGCCGAATTTCCGGCAGTACCGGCAAATTGGTTTCGGGCAGCGTCAGCCGCCGCGCGCGCAAAGCCACCTGGCGCGCGGATTCTTCACCGCTGACGTAAAGTGTTTTACGGTTTTCCGAAAGCCCGGCCAGCGCCTGCAACAACAGGGTCGACTTGCCGATACCGGGATCGCCCCCGATCAGCACCACACCGCCCGCGACCAGCCCGCCACCCAGCACGCGGTCGAGTTCACCAATGTCGGTGGCGATACGGCTTTCCTCCGAGGCCTCGACATCGTGCAGGAACTGCACCGCGCTGCTGGCTGCCAGCGCCTGATAACGCGGCTTGGCCGACTCGGCAATGGTTTCGACCAGGGTATTCCAGGCATTGCAATGCGGGCACTGGCCTTGCCACTTGGGCAAGCTCCCGCCGCACTCGGTGCAGGTGTAAATCGTTTTGGTTTTGGCCATCGGCTCGTGTGGCCTCAAGAATCGTCGCGAGCGGGTGTCCGCCCGCAAGGGGCAGGCCATGGTTGTAGAGCCGCTGAAGCGGCAACAACCACGCTCAGCCGGGTGCGCCCGGAGCACATGAACCGGAATGTACATGGAAGTACATGAGGATTCCGAGCACCGGACGCACCCGGATCACGCACGCGCAGTAGATTATTGAGGTCACACATCAGGCGGGGAATACGCCTGTGGACAAGTAGCGGTCACCGCGGTCGCAGACGATGGAAACAATCACTGCATTCTCGACTTCTTTCGACAACTGCAGTGCTGCCCAGAGCGCACCACCAGACGAAATGCCCGCAAAAATACCTTCCTCGCGCGCCAGCTGGCGGGTGGTTTCCTCGGCCTGCAGCTGGCTGACATAGATCATGTGATCGACCCGTTCATATTCACATATCTTCGGCACATACTCATCCGGCCATTTCCGGATACCGGGTATTTGCGATCCTTCAGTCGGCTGCACGCCCACAATCCGGATCTCCGGGTTCTGTTCCTTTAAATATCGCGAGCAGCCCATGATGGTGCCGGTGGTGCCCATGCTGGACACGAAATGGGTAATTTTGCCCTGCGTGTCGCGCCAGATTTCAGGGCCGGTAGTGCGGTAGTGCGCTTCCGGGTTATCCGGGTTGGAGAACTGGTCGAGGATCTTGCCGATACCCTGGTTCTCCATTGCCACGGCCAGATCACGTGCGCCTTCCATGCCCGCTTCCCTACTCACCAGCTGCAACTCGGCACCAAAGGCGCGCATGGTCTGGCGCCGCTCAATCGACAGATGCTCAGGCATGATCAGGATCATCTTGTAGCCACGCATCGCAGCCGCCATCGCCAATGCAATCCCGGTGTTGCCGCTGGTGGCTTCGATCAGGGTATCACCCGGCTTGATATCGCCGCGCGCCTGGGCGGCATCGATCATCGACAGTGCCGGACGATCCTTCACCGAACCTGCCGGGTTGTTGCCTTCGAGCTTGACCAGGATCGTGTTCGACGTCACGCCGGGCATGCGCTTGAGGCGCACCAGCGGGGTGTTGCCAACCGTGTCTTCGATGGTTTTGTAGGTGCTCATGATTTCAGCAAATGTTGATGTGGCGGGCAATTATTCTTCGCCCCCATGAAATGCCGCATGATACCGCTTGCGGCACAGAGCGGGAATATCAGCGCCTATCTACCCTGTTGCGGATCAGCGCTCTCATTCAGACTCAACATCGCATTCGAACGGTTGCGTTCGATCTCCCGGTATCCAGATTCCAGCATCCAGGCCAGGATATCGCGTGTCCATTGTTTCTCGCTGGTGTGTTCGATGATCACAAGCCTGGGCCACAATGTGCGCGGGCTTTTTTCGAAGAAGGGAAACAACACCGCATCTTCCATACCCTCGACATCGATTTTCATCGCATCAACATGGGTAATCCCTTCCTTTGCCAGCACATCGGCAAGGGGTTTCATCTGAACCTCGATGGGTGTGCCTGAACCCTCGCCATGCGCTCCAATATGGCTGCCACCCATATCGCGATCCGAAACAATCATGGTCGTCATGGCCGTTTGGTCACCCAATGCGATGGGCAATGCTGTTATCCGGTTTTCCAGGCCATTGGCTTCAATATTGAATTGCAGACGACTATACATCGCCGGATTCGGCTCGAACGCCACGATTTTTCCCGCGCCCTGGTGTGCGGCCATCAACGCGTAGTAGCCCATGTTGGCCCCAATATCGAGAAAGATGCCGCTGTTACCGGCAAATTTTCCAAGCTGCCGGATCTCCGTCTCATCCCGCAACTTGGAACCGAACAACATCTTGCTCTCGACCACGTTGTCCCAGGGATGAACCCTGAATTTCAGGCCGGCGTAAACGATATCGACCGGAGTAGGCAAACCCAATCCCGACCACAGTCGGGCGATTATTTTCTTGACCGGCCCGTGGGCAAGGCCCAGCTTTCTCGCCCGCCACAAAAGATTTCCCACACCGCGAGGTGCAAGTGCGCCCCATGGCCCCAGGCTGTTCGCTTGATTCATTGTTCACTCCTGAGGCTCACGCTGATCAACGCAGCCCCTCCAGGACTTGGCTTCGGGCTACTCCCGCCAGTAATCCGTAATCCACAGCGTTGGCAGAATATGTTTGTAGAATTTCTTGTACCACTTGGCAGGCCATCGCCCCTGCACTGCCTCATGCGGATTGGGCACGCCCGGAAAAGCCACGACGCGTGTTCCTTCAGGGAGAACCGGTGTCTTCCACCATCGTTGCGGCATGGGCGGCACGCAATGCGTCTTGAAAAGCACGCACCATTCGTCCGGCCAGAATTTCATTTCGCTGACAGTGCGCGAAATGTAGGTTTGCTCGATGCGGAATTGCCGATAGATTTCGTCAAATTCGGGAGCAAGCCTGTCGTATATGTAAGGGTGTGCCCCGACCCGGAACCGGAACACGGACGTATTGCCGATACCTCTCCCGGGCTGGGTCCAGTTCTGCATCACGATGAATGAGACCTGCGGCTCGTAATCGAAGAACACGTCGAGAGAACCGGTCACGATCACATCCAGGTCAAGAAACAACCAGTCACCTTGCATGCCAGGCAATTCTTTCGCCCACACCGCAATTTTTCGCCATCCGGTACGGTTACGAGGCGGCGGCACGTCGACCTCTGGACACGGGATGCATTCCACTTCATCGCGCACCCCATGCGCATCATCGGTCATGCAGACAAAGCGCAATGGTCCCTGAGTATTGCGACGCACCATGCCATAGAGTTTGTTGACATAGTCTGCCGGATACAGCGGCCCCCATTTCATGCACACAACCTGCTTCATCGTGTGCCCCATGCCCTGTCAATCCGCCAAACAGAAAACAACATCACTGGCGCCCGATCGGGAAATACTCGAATCCCAGGTCGCGCATTGCCTGTGGCTCATACAGGTTGCGCCCGTCAAATACCAGCGGACTCTTCAGCAAAGACTTCATGGCGTCAAAATTGGGGCTGCGGAACACTTTCCATTCGGTGACGATCAGCAATGCGTCCGCACCTTCCAGTGCAGCCATCGGACTATCAACCAGCGTCAAGTCAGCGCGATCGCCATATACGCGGTGGGTTTCCTCCATTGCCGCCGGATCGTAGGCTGCCACGGTCGCGCCCATTTCCCACAGGGCTTCGAGCATGGCGCGGCTGGGCGCTTCGCGCATGTCATCGGTGTTGGGCTTGAACGCCAGCCCCCACATGGCAAAGCGCCTGCCCTTGAGATTTGTTCCCAGCTTTGCGGTCAGCTTGTTCACCAGAATCTGTTTCTGTGCATCGTTTGCTTCTTCCACCGCATCCAGCACACGCAGGGTAATCCCGTTTTCCTGACCGGTGCGACGCAGCGCCTGCACGTCCTTGGGGAAGCAGGAGCCGCCGTAACCGCAACCGGCATACAGGAAGTGATAGCCAATGCGCGGATCGGAACC
>JANJUT010000242.1 GCA_024710445.1 Thiobacillus sp. | reverse complement strand
ATGTTCGACGCGCGCCGCATCACCGATTGCTTTGTCGCTCATCCTCGCCATGGAACGACTATGGCTGCGGTTCGCTTCGCGCACTCGGCGCGCGGATGCGCGTCTCGGCATGTACGCAAACTTATGGGTTGTCGTACTAGCTTTTCAATCAGCCATAAATCGCATGTTCCAGCCTCCGCACCAGCGCCTGTCCTAACGCCGGAGATGATTCACGCACACCACGGTCACGGCATTGCGTCACCGCCATCCCGGCGTAGCCACACGGGTTGATGACCGCAAACGGACTGAGGTCCATGTCCACGTTCAGGGCCAGCCCGTGATAGGTGCAGCCGTGTTTGACGCGCAAGCCCAGCGCGGCGATTTTCGCGCCATCGACATATACGCCGGGCGCACCAGGCTGTCTTGCGGCGTTGACGCCGTGCGCCGACAACAGATCGATCACCGCCTGCTCCATGCGCGTGACCAGCTCGCGGATGCCGTAGCCGCGCCGTCGCAAATCAACCAGCACATAGATCACCACCTGCCCGGGCCCGTGATAGGTGATTTGCCCGCCGCGGTCAATCAGGACAACCGGAATATCGGTGGCCGCGATCAGGTGTTCGGGCTTGCCCGCCTGGCCCTGGGTGAATACCGGGGGGTGTTCCAGCACCCAGAGTTCATCGGACGTATCGGGCGCACGCGCTGCCGTGAATGCCTGCATCGCCCGCCAGGTCGGCTCGTACTCGACTCGACCCAACTGTCGAACAATGGCCTGATCTTCGCTCACCGCAACGGCACTCGCGCTCACAGCGCCATTTTCACCCAGGGGTGAGCGGTGATTTCACGATACAGCGCATCCAGCTGGGCTTTTGAAGTAGCGCGCACAGTGCACGTGACGGAAAGGTAGTTGCCGCTGCTGGAGGCGCGCATTTCCACGGTTTCGGCCCTGAAATCGGGCGCATGACGCAACACCAGGTCCACCATGGTTTGCGTGAAATCATCGCGGCGCTCACCCATGATCTTGATGGGGAAGTCGGTGGGAAATTTCAGGAGGGTGTCTTCTTCACTCATGCCCGCATGACCTGTTTCTTGAATATCTGATACAACGCATCCATCCGTTGTGCCAGCGGGCCCGGCACGCCTGTACCCACTGCGACGCCATCGAGTTTGACGATGGCCATGATTTCCTTGGTGGATGAAGTCATCCACAGTTCGTCGGCGCTGCGCACCTCGGCTTCGCTGATCGGCCGCACCTGATGAGGGATGCCGTGGGCGGCGGCCAGTTCCAGCACCACATCGTAGGTCACCCCGGTCAACATCAGGTTAGACGGCGGCGGGGCCAGCAGCACGCCGTCCTTCACCACGAAAATATTGCTCGCCGTGCCTTCGGTCAGCCAGCCGTCGCGCAACATGACGGTCTCGGCGCATCCGGCATCCACCGCCTGCTGTCGCAGCAGAATATTCGGCAGCAAGGCTATCGATTTGATGTTGCAGCGCAGCCAGCGGTTGTCGACTGCCGTCACGGCGCACACCCCGCTTGCCTTCAATTCAGCCGGGGCGGTGGCCAATGGCTGCGCCATCATGAACACCGTGGGCGATACCTCTTGGGGAAAAGGGTGGTCGCGTGGTGCCACGCCCCGGGTGACCTGAATGTAAATCGACAGATCAGGTGCATCCTGCAAGGCGATCAGCTGCAGGACCAGGTCACGCCAGGTTTGCACATCGTGTGGATTGGCCAGGCGGATGCCATCCAGACTGGCTTGCAAGCGGCTCAGGTGATGGTCGAGGCGAAACGGCTGCCCCGAATACACCGGCACCAGTTCATAGACGCCATCGCCAAACACAAAACCCCGGTCGAGCACCGGCACTTTCGCCTCGGCCAGCGGCATGAACTCGCCGTTCAGATAAACGCTCATCGTGCGAAGAAGAGGCGGATCGAATCCCAGCCGCGCCCGAGGATGCCTGCGACACTGACATCATGCAGCGCGACCAGCGGGTAGTCGCCCAGCAACTTGCCATCGAGCGTCAGTCGCAGGGTGCCCATGCGGCTGCCTCTGCTGACCGGTGCGACGACAGGGCGCCGGGTGATCACTTCTGCCTTGACACGACTGGAGGCCCCACGTGGTACCAGCAGGTAAAAATCCTGCATGAACCCCATGCTGACCGTGGAACGCGCACCCCGATAAAGATCTACGGTCTTGACCGGTTGCTGTGCGCGGTAAAGCTTGACGCTGTCGAAATTCTCGAAGCCGTAGTTGAGCAATTTCAGGCCTTCCTGGGTACGCTGCGCATCCGATCGCGCGCCCAGCACCACGGCTATCCGGCGTTGCCCGCCGCGCTTTGCCGATGCCACCATGCAATATCCGGCCTGGACGGTTCGTCCGACTTTCAACCCGGTTACCGTGCTGTCACGCCATAACAGCCGATTGTCGTTGTAGTGCGTCAACCCCATGATGGCGAGTTCTTTCTGGCTGAAAAAGCCCAGGCGATCCGGAAAGTCACGTACCAGCGCACGCCCGAGCAAGGCGAGATCGCGCGCACTCGACGCATGGCCGGGTTCGGTCAGCCCGGTTGCATTCATGAAATGGGTTTTACTCATGCCAAGCCGCCTGGCTTCACGGTTCATGCGTTCGACAAAAGCGGCCTCGCTGCCGCTGGCCGTCATCACCAGGGTAAGCGTGGCATCGCTGGCCGACTGCACCAGCATGGCTTGCAACAGGGAATCGATGCTTACTTTATCGCCTGCCTTGAGAAAGATGCGCGCGCCATCGGCCTGTGTCGCGGCTTCCGGTACGGTCACGGTCTCGCCCAGGCTCAGCTTGTTTTTGTGGATATCACCGAGCAACACATATGCTGTCATCAACTGGGTCAGGGAAGCCGGCGCCAGCGGCAGATCCGCCTGATGCGCAGCCAGTTCATGGCCACTGGCCTGGTCGATCAACACCCATGCGCGCGATGCGATTCCGCTGGGTTCGGCCCACGCCGAGGCCGACAGCAAACACAGCAATCCAACCCACCATACTTTCATATTCAATCTCTTCATCAATCGCGCTTGACCATGACCGCATTCAGGTCAAGACGTTCCCGTAACCGCACACGGTCGGCCCTGGCCTCGTCATCATTGAAATACGGCCCGAGTTGCACGCGATGCAGCATGCCGCTGAGCACGATCCGGGTACGGCTGGAATCCACTTCAAGCTCACGGGTCAGGCGTCCAAGCAATTGCTGGGCGTTGTCCTGCTGCGAAAATGCGCCGACCTGAAGATAAATCCCGCCCTGCAATGCCTCTCCCTGCGTATCGTAGGCGTCGGGGTCGATGCTTTCCACCCGCACCCGCGCGCTCCCCTTCCCCAGGTAACCCAGCTTGTGCGCGGCGGTATACGACAAATCGATGATACGGCTGCTATGAAAGGGCCCGCGATCATTGATGCGCACCACCACGCTCTTGCCATTGGCAAGCGATGTGACCCGCGCATAACTGGGGATCGGCAGGGTCGGATGGGCGGCCGTCATGGCGTACATGTCGTACAGTTCCCCCGACGCGGTTTTCTTGCCGTGAAAGCGGCGGCCATACCAGGAAGCCAGCCCTTCTTCGCTCGTGGCGCGGCGCTCGGTCTGGGGCGTATAGGGTTTGCCCAGCGCAACGTAGCTACGATTGGCGAAGCGATGGAGCGGTTCGGCGCGGGGCACCGCATCCGGAATCGAGTCCAGATTGGCCGGCGGGTTGGCCTCGGGACCATCATCCAGGTAATAGCCGCCGCCCCTGGTTTGCGCAGCCGGCGGCAACTTCTTGGGAGGGGCGCTGCTACAGCCTCCCAAAGCCAGTGCCGCAGCCATGACCAGAACTGAAATCGTTTTCATCATCGCATTTTACGCCTCAGGTTTTATTGAGCTGACGATGCGATGCCACGCTCATCAGGATACCCACGCCCAGCAACAGGGTGATGAGTGCGGTTCCTCCATAGCTCATCAGCGGCAGCGGTACGCCCACCACCGGCAGAATGCCCGACACCATCCCCATGTTGACGAACACATAGGTGAACAGGTTCAGGCTCAGCGTGGCGGCCATCAATCGCCCAAACAAGGTAGGCGCACGTGCGGCAATGATGAGCCCGCGCGCAACGATGGCCAGATACAGGCCCACCAGAATAATTGCGCCGGCATAACCAAACTCTTCGCCAAATACAGCGTAAATAAAATCGGTGGTCCGCTCGGGAATGAAATCGAGCTGGTTTTGGGTGCCCTGCATCCAGCCCTTGCCAAACAATCCGCCCGAGCCGATCGCGATGGTCGACTGAATGATGTGATAGCCATCCCCCAGCGGATCGGCCGTGGGGTCGAGCAGCGTCAGTACGCGGCGATGCTGGTAGTCGTGCATCATGCCCCACACCACGGGCAGACTTGCCGCGCCCAGTGTGGCGCCGCCAAAAATCGCCCTCCATGGCAAGCCGGCGAAAAACAGCAGGTAAAAGCCCGAGGCGCCCAGCATCAAGGCCGTGCCCAGATCGGGCTGGCGCAGCGTGAGCAGAAAAGGAACCAGCAGCAGCAAGCCGCCTATTGAATAATGCTTGGCGCGCAATATCGCTTCGTTGCGCTGAAAATACCAGGCCAGCATCAGCGGCAGCGCCAGCTTCAGCAGTTCCGACGGCTGAAACGCCATGAAGCCCAGATTCAGCCAGCGCCGCGAGCCATTGCGAATTTCACCGAACAGGGCCACGCCTATCAGCAACACCACCCCGGCCGCATACAACGGCGGGCCGACCTTGGACAAAATATGCGGCGGCACATTGGCCATCACCACCATGACCGACAACGCAAGCCCGATATTGATCAGATGGCCCGTGATGCGCGCTGGGCTTTGTCCCGATGCGCTCGCCACCACCGCCAGACTGATGCCCAGCACCGCCAGTACCAGCAACAACAACATGCCGTCCAGATGACTCAGGCGGCGCACGATCCAGTGGCTAGTCCGCGGCGGCATCGTTCGCCTCCAGGTTCATGCTGCCAGGCCGTTTCCCGGTCAGGTAGAAATCAAACACGGCACGCGCAATCGGCGCTGCCGTCCCGCCGCCATGCCCGCCGTTTTCAACCATCACGGCGATCGCAATGGTCGGGTTTTCGGCGGGCGCATAGGCAATAAACAAGGCGTGATCCTGAAGTTTCCGCGCCAGTCGTTTGGCGTCATATTTGGCCCCCTGCTTGATCCCCACCACTTGCGCGGTGCCGGTTTTGCCGGCGATGGTATAGGCCGCGCCTGCGGCGGCGGCTGCTGCCGTGCCGCCCGGACGCATCACGTCCATCATGCCTGCGCGCACCACATCAAGATGGGCGGGGTCGATCGGCACCTGCGCGTGGGTTACGGGTGGCCGGGCCTGCCAGGCGTGGCTGAGCGGATCGCGTACCGCTTGCACCAGACGTGGCTCGATCCGCTTGCCGCCGTTGGCAAGCATGGCCGTGGCGGTCACCAGTTGCAGCGGCGTGGTCAGGTGATAGCCCTGCCCGATTCCTGCAATCACCGTCTCGCCGGGGTACCAGACTTTATTCCAGCGCCGCTGCTTCCATTCCCGCGACGGCAACAAACCGGACGACTCCCCATCCAGGTCTATGCCGCTTTTTTCACCCAACCCGAATTTCGCCAGGTAATCGTGCATCCGGTCGATCCCCATATCCACGGCCAGTCGATAAAAATAGGTATCACAGGACTGCGTGATGGCCCGGCGCATATCGACCACGCCATGCCCCCCTGCTTTCCAGTCGCGAAACTGGTGACGGCTGTTGGGCAGGCTGTAATACCCTGGATCAACGATGCTGTCCGAAGGTTTGCGCAACCCCAGTTCCAGGCCGGCCAGCGCCATCAAGGGCTTGATGGTCGATCCCGGCGGATAGATGCCGCGCAGCACGCGATTGACCATCGGACGGTCTGGCGATTCATTCAGTTCCTTCCAGGTTTCCGGATCGATGCCGTCGATGAACAGGTTGGGGTCGAAGCCCGGCTTGCTCACCAGCGCCAGCACCCCGCCGGTATTCGGGTCCAGCGCCACCAGCCCGCCCAGATAATCGCCAAACGCATGCTCGGCCACGGCCTGCAATTCCAGGTCCAGAAACAGACGCAGATCCTTGCCCGGCACCGGCGGTATGCGCGACAACATGCGCACCGCGCGGCCGCTGGAGTCGGTCTCCATCTGATCGAAGCCGGTGCGCCCATGCAGCAGGGTTTCATAACTCTGCTCCAGCCCGGTCTTGCCGATGTGGGCGCTACCCTTGTAGTTCTGGTCGCGCCCATCCTCGCGCAACCGCTTCAGGTCGCGGTCGTTGATGCGGCCGATAAAGCCAACCACATGCGCCATGCCCGGCCCGGCCTGGTAATTGCGGAACAGCCGTGCCTTCACTTCCACGCCCGGCAAACGGTAACGGTTGGCCGCGAGCACCGCGACTTCCTCGTCTGTCAATTTACTCTTCAGCGGTACCGTTTCGAACTCATGCGACTCGCTCAACAGGCGGCGGAAACGTCGCAGCTGTCCTGGCGTGATTTCGATCAACTTGCCCAGTTCGACCAGCGTCTGCTCCAGGCTCGCCATCTCGGCGCGGGTGATTTCCAGCGTATACGCCGAGTAGTTTTCGGCCAGAATCCGGTCCTTGCGATCAAGAATCAGGCCGCGGTTGGGTGCAGTCGGGACCAGCGAAATCCGGTTATTCTCGGCACGCTGGATGTAATGATCATGCTGCACGATTTGCAGATAGAAGGCGCGCGCCAGCAGCGCCGTTGCCAGCAACCCGACCATGATCGCGCCAATTTTCAGGCGCCCATGAAAACGCGCCAGTTCACGATCCAGATTCTTGAGCGGAGTCGACAGCCTCATGCCCTGTCCTGCATACCCTTGCCATGCAATAGACGCAGGAATCCAGCGATGGCGTACCACAACACCGTGCTGCTCAACACCGGCAGCAGCATGGTCAGCCCCGCTGGCGGATTCACCGCCAGCCAGCCAATCAGCAGCGCAATCAACTGCACCGACAACAGGACCGGAAAGAGTTGCATGGCCTGACGCGACGGGTCGAATTGCAGCAGGCGCAAACGCAGGTACAGCACCAGGTATCCGCCCACCACGTAGGCAATGGCATGCTGACCGAACACCGCGCCATCCTGAAAATCAGCCAGCAGGCCGAGAAAAAAGGCGGTGCCGAATCCAAGGCGCTCGGGCTGATGCAAGGTCCAGAACAGCAGGACCACCAGGACAAAATCGGGCCGCACCGCCAGCATCCAGCCCGACCAGGGCAACTGCTCCAGCAGCACGGCCAGCGTCAGCGTTCCCAGAATGCGGCGCCAGTTGCCAGCTGCATGCGGAGGGGTTGTCATGGCTTGGTCACCTGCGGTTCGGCCACCACCACCAGCACCGCGCGGGAACGATCAAGACCCGCCATCGGCAGGCATTCCACACGGAGATAGGGATTGGCCTGGGAACGTGAAACCCGGTTTACGCGCGCCACCGGAATCCCGGCCGGGTACACCCGGTCAATACCTGAAGTCAGCAGGCGGTCGCCCGGCCGGATATCTGTCTGTGCCGGCATGTAGCGCAACACCAGTCGACCCTGCCCACTCCCGGCGGCCAGCCCACGCTGGCCCGTGCGCTCGACGAATACCGGCGTCAGTTGCTCGGGGCTGCTCACCAGCGTCACCTCGCTCGAGCCCGGATACACGCGGTGCACCTGGCCTACCAGCCCACGGGCATCGACCACCGGCAGGCCGCTGCGCAAACCTGCCGTAGCCCCCTGATCCAGGGTAATCCGCTGAGCAAACCAGTCATGTCCACGATATAAAAGCGCTGCACGAACGGTCCGCTGCCCGGGTCGCGCTTGCAATTGCAACAAGGCACGCAATTCGGCATTTTCACGGGTCAATTCTTTTGCGGTGTTAACGCCGACCGCGAGACGTGCGCGCTCGGCCAGAAGCGCATCGCGCTCCTTCTGCAACTGGCGGTGACGGGTAAAGAAGCCACTCAACTCGGTAGCAACATCACCTGGTGCGCGTAAGACCTGGCGCACCGGCTGCAGCAGCAGCGAAAAACCGCTGCGCAAGCCTTCCAGGGCCTGGAAACGCACGTCGATCACCACGCAGGACACACCGATCAGCAGCCAGATCAGCAGGCGGGCTGTCGGTCCCAGCCGACGGGCGAACATGAGCTGACCGGGTGTCGGCATCGATTACTCCCGGGAACCGCGCACGACCACGCTCACTCGTTGGTGAACACCGTTGCCAGCTTGTCCATGTTTTCCAGCGCCATGCCGGAACCGCGCACCACACAGGTCAGTGGATCGTCGGCAACAATCACCGGCAAACCGGTTTCTTCCATCAGCAGGCGGTCCAGGTCGCGCAGCAACGCACCGCCGCCGGTCAGCACCATGCCTTTTTCTGCAATGTCCGAGCCCAGCTCTGGCGGGGTCTGTTCCAGCGCCTGTTTCACAGCACTCACGATTGCGTTCAAGGGCTCGGTCAGCGCTTCCAGAATCTCGTTGCTGGACACATTGAAGCTACGCGGCACGCCTTCGGCGAGACTGCGGCCCTTCACTTCCATTTCCAGCACTTCCGCACCGGGGAAAGCCGATCCCATGTGTTTCTTGATGCGTTCCGCGGTCGCCTCGCCGATCAGCATGCCGTAATTGCGACGGATGTAATTGATGATGGCATCGTCCATGCGGTCGCCGCCAACCCTGACCGAATTGGCATACACCACACCGCCGAGCGAGATCACGCCCACTTCGGTGGTGCCGCCGCCAATGTCGACTACCATCGAGCCGGAGGCCTCGGCCACCGGCAAGCCGGCGCCGATTGCGGCCGCCATCGGCTCCTCGATCAGATACACCTGGCGCGCGCCGGCCCCGATAGCCGACTCGCGGATCGCGCGGCGTTCCACCTGGGTCGAGCCGCACGGCACGCAGATAATGATGCGCGGGCTGGGACGGAACATCTGCGTATCGTGCACTTTCTTGATGAAGTACTTGAGCATCTGTTCGGTGACGGTGAAATCGGCAATCACGCCATCCTTCATCGGCCGGATCGCCTGCAGGTTGCCCGGCGTGCGGCCCAGCATCTGCTTGGCTTCCACACCTACCGCCTGCACCGTGCGCTTGCCCCCCTGCGTCGCATCGGTGCGAATCGACACCACCGATGGCTCGTCCAGCACGATGCCTCGATCACGCACGTAAATCAGCGTGTTGGCCGTGCCGAGGTCGATTGCGAGATCGGTAGAAAAATAGCTGGTCAGGAACTTGAACATGGTGGCATCGGCGCCCGCATCAGACGGGCGAAAGGGCAGAAAAAACAAGGGGGCTATGATACCCTAACGGGCTTCGTTCCCGTAAGTCATCAGGTGTTTTCATGTCCCTTTCCCCGGACGACGTCAAGCGCATCGCCCGCCTTGCACGCATCGAAATCGACGATGTGCAGGCACAGGCCACGCAAGGCCAACTCAATACCATTTTTGATCTCATCGCCACCATGCAGGCAGTGGACACCAGCGGCATCGCGCCGATGGCCCACGCACAGGAGGTCACCCAACGTCTGCGTGCCGACATCGTGACTGAAACCGACCGTCACGCTGCCTTTCAGGCTGTCGCACCTGCGGTCGAAAACGATCTGTACCTCGTCCCCAAAGTCATCGAATAAGCCATCATGTCCGACGCCAGCCTTTCCGCGCTCGCTGCGCAGCTCGCCGCCAAACAGGTATCGAGCCGCGAACTCGCCCAGCAGTATCTCGACCGTATCGCCACGCTGAATCCGTCGATCAATGCCTTCATCACGCTGGATGCTGACAAGACGCTGGCAGAAGCCGCTGTCGCCGATGCGCTCATCGCCGCAGGCAAGGCCGGCCCGCTGACCGGCGTGCCGATCGCGCACAAGGATATTTTCTGCACCGACGGCTGGCTCACTACCTGTGGTTCGAAGATGCTGCACAACTTCGTCGCCCCCTACGACGCGCACGTGATCCAGCGCTTCAAGGCGGCCGGCATGCCGTCTCTGGGGAAGACCAACATGGACGAATTCGCCATGGGTTCCTCCAACGAGACCAGCTATTTCGGCGCGGTAAAAAATCCCTGGAATACGACCTATGTCCCCGGCGGCTCCTCGGGCGGCGCGGCCGCCTGCGTCGCCGCACGCATGGCGCCCGCTGCGACGGGTACCGATACCGGCGGCTCGATCCGCCAGCCTGCCGCACTGTGCGGCATCACCGGCCTCAAGCCCACCTACGGACTGGTATCGCGTTTCGGCATGATCGCGTTCGCCTCCAGCCTCGACCAGGCCGGACCGATGGCCCCCTCGGCCAAAGATTGCGCGTTGCTGCTCAACGTGATGACCGGCTTCGACCCCAATGACTCGACCAGTCTGGAACGCGAGAAAGAAGACTACACGCGCGATCTCGACCAGCCGCTGACCGGCCTGCGTGTCGGTCTGCCACGCGAGTTTTTTGCCGAAGGCCTGAATAACGAAGTCGCCACTGCGGTGGAGGCAGCTATCGCCGAATTGAAAAAGCTCGGCGCGACCACGGTCGAGATTTCGCTCGCCAACTCCAAATTGGCCATCCCGGTGTATTACGTGCTGGCCCCCGCCGAAGCTTCGAGTAATCTGTCGCGCTTCGACGGCGTACGCTACGGCTACCGTGCCCCGGAATACACCAACCTCGACGACATGTACTGCAAGACCCGCGCGCAGGGCTTTGGCGCCGAAGTGAAGCGCCGCATCATGATCGGCGCCTACGTATTGAGCCACGGTTATTACGATGCCTATTACCTGCAGGCGCAAAAAATCCGCCGCCTGATCGCCGACGATTTCAGCGCAGCCTTCAAGACCTGCGACGTCATCCTCGGCCCCACCGCGCCCGGCACCGCCTTCAAGCTCGGCGAGAAGTCCGACGACCCGGTGGAGATGTACCTGAACGACCTCTACACCATTCCCGCCAACCTCGCCGGCCTGCCCGGCATGTCGCTGCCGTGCGGCTTCGATGCCAAGGGCCTGCCAATCGGCCTGCAGCTCGTCGGCAACTATTTCAGCGAGGCGAAGATGCTCAACGTCGCGCATCAGTTCCAGCGCGCCACCGACTGGCACAAGCGGCTGCCGCCGCAGGGTGAGGCGTCAGGTGCAAGGAGTGAGGGATGATCGCCATGTCCTGCGCCACATTCCTCACCCCTGCCCCCTCACCCCTAACGAGGTTTTTCCTATGAAGTGGGAGACCGTCATCGGACTGGAAGTCCACACCCAGCTCGCCACAAAATCCAAGATTTTCTCGGGCAGCAGCACCGCCTTCGGTGCCGCGCCCAACACCCAGGCGAGCGCGGTCGACATCGCGCTGCCCGGCGTGTTGCCGGTGCTGAACAAGGGCGCGGTGGAGTGCGCGATCAAGTTCGGTCTGGCGATTGGCGCCACGCTCAATCGCATCAACATTTTCGACCGCAAGAACTACTTCTACCCCGACCTGCCCAAGGGCTACCAGATCAGCCAGCTGGCCAGGCCCATCGTCGAGGGCGGCGCGCTCCGGATTCAAGTCGGCGACAGCGAGCGCACGATCAACCTCACCCGCGCCCACATGGAAGAGGACGCCGGCAAGTCGCTGCACGAAGACTTCCACGGCATGACCGGCATCGACCTCAACCGCGCTGGCACGCCGCTGCTGGAGATTGTTTCCGAGCCCGAGATGCGTTCCTCTGCAGAAGCCGTTGCCTACGCCCGCGCGCTGCACACGCTGGTGACCTGGATCGGCATCTGCGACGGCAACATGCAGGAAGGCAGCTTCCGCGTCGACGCCAACGTCTCGGTGCGCCCGGTCGGCCAGGCCGAATTCGGCACCCGCCGCGAAATCAAGAACCTCAACTCCTTCCGCTTTCTGCAGCAGGCCATCGACTACGAAGTGCGCTGGCAGATCGAGACGCTGGAAGACGGCGGGCGCATCGAGCAGGCCACCGTGCTGTTCGATCCCGATACCGGCGAAACCCGCATGATGCGCAGCAAGGAAGACGCGCACGACTACCGCTATTTCCCCGACCCCGACCTGCTGCCGGTGAAGCTGGACGAGGACTGGATCGAGGCCGTGCGCGCCGCGCTGCCCGAACTGCCCGCGGCCATGCAGGCACGCTTCCAGGCCGACTACAGCGTGTCGGCCTACGATGCCGGAGTGCTGACCGGTTCGCGCGCGCTGGCGGACTATTTCGAAGCCGCTGCCAAGGCTTGCGGCCAGGGCAAGCTGGCCGCCAACTGGGTGATGGGTGAACTCTCCGCCACCCTGAACAAGGCCGAGCTCGACATCACGCAGAGTCCCGTCTCCGCCGTGCAACTCGGCGCACTGGTCGCACGCATCCACGACGGCACGCTCTCGGGCAAACTTGCCAAGCAGGTGTTCGAAGGACTATGGGAGGGTGCCGGTGAAGTCGATGCCATCATCGAGGCACGCGGACTCAGGCAGATGTCGGACGCCGGGGAGCTGGAAAAGATCATCGATGACGTGCTCGCCGCCAACCCGAAGTCGGTCGAGGAATTCCGCGCCGGCAAGGAAAAGGCCTTCAACGCACTGATCGGCCAGGTCATGCGTGCCAGCAAGGGCACGGCCAACCCGGCGCAGGTCAACGACCTGCTGAAAGCCAGGCTACAGTAATCAAATGCAAAAACGCGCTGGCCAGGAGCTTGTCCTGGCCCGCGCGTTTTGATTTGCGGGGAAGCGCTTCCCCTCAGGCAAACACTTATCGTCCCTTGAGTGTACGAAACCGCTCCTTGTCTGCCTCGTAGCGCTCACGCACCTTCACCATCGCCTCTTCATTGGTCAGAATGGTGCGCTTCAGTTCCAGCCGTTCATTGGCAGCCTGGGCCACTTGCTCTTTCAGATTGGGGGCAACGGGCCGGCCCGATTTTTGAATCGCGGCGACCCGCGCATTCAGTTCACCCAGATTCGACTCCACTGCCTTGGCCCGGATTTCCGCGCCCTTGATCGCCAGCTTGTGGTGCTCAAGCGCACGGTCGCGCGCCAGATCGATTTCGGCTTCAGACGTATAGGTTGCGGTCAGCGCACGATCCAGTTGTGCCTGCTTCTGCTCTTCTTCCTGTATCCGTTTCTGCTCGGCCAGATGCTCGGCTTCCGCCTTGCGTTCCGCCTCCGACTGCGTACGCTTGATGACGCTGCCCTGCTTGTTCATCTCGGCTGCGCCGCTTTTCTGGTAGGTCGATGGCAGCGTGTCACCGTAATGCACCCGGCCATTGCTGTCCACCCAGCGGTACATCTTGGCGTGCGCGTTGCTCGTTACGAGCAACAGCGCGACAAGCAACGTGCTAAACGCCATACGCAGTACGGTAAGTTGCCACGGCCTGCAGTTCAGATTGTCGGTTTGCGTCACGTTCCAAAAACTCCAGCAGATTGTCCAGTGTGACCACCGCCACCACCGGAATATCAAATTGTTCGCGCACTTCCTGCACCGCCGATTTATCGCCGGTGCCGCGCTCCATCCGGTCCAGCGCAATCACCACGCCCGCAGGTTCGGCCCCCGAATGGCGGATCAGTTCCACCGATTCGCGCACCGAAGTGCCCGCCGAAATCACGTCATCCACAATCAGCACGCGTCCCTGCAATTGCGCACCGACCACCGTCCCGCCCTCGCCGTGATCCTTCGCTTCCTTGCGGTTGAAGGCAAACGGAACATTCCTGCCCATGCCTGCCAGCGCCACCACGATGCTCGCGGCCAGCGGAATGCCCTTATACGCAGGCCCGAACAGCACATCGAACGCGATTCCCGAATCGATAATCGCCTTGGCGTAAAATTCGCCCAGCCGTTTCAGCTTGTCGCCATCGTTGAACAGTCCCGCGTTGAAAAAATAAGGGCTCATCCGCCCGGCTTTGGTTTTGAACTCGCCAAAACACAGAACATTCGAAGCGATGGCGAATTCCACAAACTCGGCTTTGTAATCGGACATTTTGTTAACTTCTTGAATCGTTATATTAATTAAACCCGTGATGCGAATTATATCGGCCAACCTCAACGGCATCCGTTCCGCCGCCACCAAAGGCTTCTTCGACTGGCTGCCCACGCAACATGCCGATGTCGTCTGCGTGCAGGAGCTCAAGGCCCAGGCCGCCGACCTCAAGCCCGAATTCATCCAGTGCGACGGCCTGAACGGCGCCTTCCACTACGCCGAGAAAAAAGGCTACAGCGGAGTAGGGGTTTATACCCGGCAGGCCCCGCAGCAGATCGTCGAAGGCCTCGGCGTGCCCGAATTCGATGCCGAAGGCCGCTACATCGAGGCAGATTACGGCAACCTGGCTGTCATCTCGCTCTACCAGCCCTCCGGGTCGAGTTCCGAGGAACGCCAGCAGGCCAAGTTCCGTTTCATGGACGTGTTCTTCCCCCACCTCGAAGCCTTGATCCAATCCGGCCGCGAAATCGTCATCTGCGGCGACTGGAACATCGCCCACAAGGAAGTGGATCTCAAAAACTGGAAATCCAACCAGAAAAACTCCGGCTTCCTGCCCGAAGAGCGCGCCTGGATGACCCGCCTGTTCGACGAACTCGGCTGGGTCGATGTCTACCGCAAGCTGTATCCCGAGCACACCGGCGAGGCCTACACCTGGTGGAGCAACCGCGGCCAGGCGTATGCCAAGAACGTCGGCTGGCGCATCGACTACCAGATCGCCACCCCCGGCATCGCCGCCAAAGCCACCTCCGCCAGCGTCTACAAGGACCAGCGCTTTTCCGACCATGCGCCGCTGATTGTCGATTACGATTACGCGCCATGACCGCACTTGACCACCCCTGGCTCGCCGCCCTCAAGGTCTACGCCCACCCCCGCGTCGTCGGCATGCTGTTCCTCGGTTTTTCCGCCGGGCTGCCGCTGCTGCTGGTGCTGGGCACGCTGTCGTTCTGGCTTTCCGAGGCGGGTATTGCACGCGCCACCATCGGGCATCTTTCCTGGGTGGGGCTGGCGTACGGCTTCAAGTTCCTGTGGTCGCCGCTGGTGGACCGGCTGACGCTGCCGCTGCTGACCAAAACATTGGGCAAGCGGCGGGCGTGGCTGCTGCTGTCGCAGGTCTGTATTGCGCTGGCGTTGCTCGGCATGGCGAATACCGATCCGGTGGTCAATCTCACGCACACGGTGTTCTTCGCGCTGGCGGTGGCGTTTGCCTCGGCGACGCAGGACATCGCGCTCGACGCCTACCGGATCGAGGCAGTGTAAACCGAAAAGCAGGGCGCGATGGCGGCGACCTATCAGGCGGGCTATCGCATCGCGATGATCACCGCCGGCGCGGGCGCACTGTGGATCGCGGCGAGCGTCGATCCCAGCGAAGCCACCTACGACTTCCGCCCCTGGCAGGTGGCGTACACGGCGATGGCGGCGCTGATGGCGGTCGGCATGC
The DNA here is from genome assembly GCA_024710445.1 of Thiobacillus sp. Taxonomy (GTDB): domain Bacteria; phylum Pseudomonadota; class Gammaproteobacteria; order Burkholderiales; family Thiobacillaceae; genus Thiobacillus. Next base: position 643 of record JANJUT010000242.1, on the reverse strand, counting down.
TGACCACGCTGATCATCCGCGAGCCGGCGCACGCCGCGCCGCTGCCGCACATCGCCGAGCAGGGTTTCGCCGTCTGGCTGACGACGAGCTTCGTGCAGCCTTTCGTCGAGTTCTTCACGCGCTTCAAGTGGCAGGCGCTGACGATTCTGGCGCTGATCGCGGTGTACCGCATTTCCGATGTGGTGATGGGGGTAATGAGCAATCCCTTCTACCAGGAGATGGGCTTCACCAAGGACGAGGTGGCGACGGTGTCCAAGGTCTACGGCGTGATCATGACCATCGCCGGCGCGGCGCTGGGCGGCTTGCTGACGATGCGCCTCGGCGTGATGCGCACGCTGATGCTGGGCGCCGTGCTCTCCGCCGCGACCAACCTGCTGTTCGTCTGGCTCGCCGGCCGCGGCCACGACGTCGGCGCGCTCGTCTTCACCGTCTCGGCCGACAACCTCTCGGCCGGCATCGCGTCCTCCGCCTTCGTCGCCTATCTCTCGAGCCTGGTGAACCAGGCCTACTCGGCGACGCAGTACGCGCTGTTCACCTCGGTGATGCTGCTGCTGCCCAAGTTCATCGCGGGCTTCTCCGGCGAGTTCGTCGACGCCTGGGGCTGGGCGAGCTTCTTCACCGGCACCGCGGCGATCGGGGTCCC
>JANJUT010000142.1 GCA_024710445.1 Thiobacillus sp. | reverse complement strand
GGCCAAGGCCAAGAACAAACTCGGCTGGACGCCGAAGATCAGCTTCGACGAACTCGTCGCCGAGATGGTGCGCGAAGACCTGAAAGCGGCAGAGCGCGACGAACTGGTGAAGAAGCACGGCTACAAGGCCATGGATTATCATGAGTAAAACCTTGGCCTCCAACCAAATGGATGCATCCGGCGAACCGCTCAACAAGCTGATCAGTTTGCTTGCGGCCATCCACGGGCTGGAGTTTGCCGTGCTGGTGGGAAGCCGCGCCGATCATCGTGTCCACTCCGGCAGCGATTGGGATATTGCCTTGCAGTGGTGCCGCGCCACGCCCTGGATGGATACGGTGGGCGACCAGGAAACTTTGCGCCGGCGCATTGCGGAAACTCTAGAGACATCTCCCGACCGTATCGATTTGATTGACCTGACGCGCGCGAATTTGGCGATGCGCGCCAACGTTGCAGAAAGCGGGCGCGTGCTCAGGGGCGACGACACCCTGGCCTGGGCGCATTTTCTGACGCGCACCTGGCGCGAACTGGAAGATTTTTATTGGGAGCGCTCGCATGCGTCTTGAGCTCTATCAAGCCGAAACTGCGCGTATCGCTACCGAACAATCGGCCCTGCTGGCGCAGGCCAGGCAGCGGCTTGTCGACGGACCTGCACTGAGCCCGCTGGAACAAAGCGGGGTGCTGCATGCCTTGCAGATACTCATCAAAAATGCCATAGGTAAAGCCAAGCATCTCATCAAGGCGAAAAATGAGCCCGTTCCAATTTCAGCCTACGATGCCTTTGCTGCGCTGGCTCGGCTCGGAGCCGTTTCCCAAGATCAACTTCCTGCCTGGAACGCCATTGTCGGACTGCGCAACCGAATCGTTCATGACTATATGAATATCGATATGCTGCAGGTTCAGGAACTTGTTCGAACAGGTCGCCATGAATTTGTTACGGCGTTCCTGCTTCAGCCCATTCCAGAATGAATATTCAGCATGAATAAACAAGACAAAGTGGCAAGAGGTGGTCACGGGTTGTGACCACCATGGAGTGAGTGATTTTGAGATCACGGGCTGTGATCTCATGGAAATGCTTGTGGCGTATCTTGAGACTTGAATTTTGAACCCTGAATCTAAAATCTACATCGCTGGGCACCGTGGGCTTGTTGGCACAGCCCTCCTGCGCAATCTGCGCGCCAAGGGCTTCGACAACTTCGTCACCCGCACCCACGCCGAACTCGACCTTACCAGCCAGGCCGCCGTCGAAGCCTTCTTTGCCGCAGAAAAGCCCGACTACGTCTTCCTCTCCGCGGCCAAAGTCGGCGGCATCCATGCCAACAACACCTATCCCGCCGAATTCATCCGCGACAACCTCGCCATCCAGACCAACATCATTCATGCGGCTTACAAGAACAGCGTCAAGCGTATGCTGTTCCTGGGCTCCAGCTGTATCTATCCCAGACTCGCGCCGCAGCCGATGAAGGAAGAGCACCTGCTCACCAGCGAGCTGGAGCCGACCAACCGTCCCTATGCGCTGGCCAAGATCGCCGGCATCGAAATGTGCTGGGCCTACAACCGGCAATACAAGACGCAGTACCTGGCCGTGATGCCCACCACCCTGTCCGGCCCTGGCGACAACTACCACCCGGAAAACGCCCACGTCATCCCCGCGCTGATCCGCCGCTTCCACGAAGCCAGGCTCGCCAACGCACCGAGCGTGACGGTTTGGGGCAGCGGCACGCCGCGGCGCGAATTCCTCTACAGCGAAGACATGGCCGATGCCTGCGTCTACCTGATGAACCTGGCGGACGAGCCATTCGTTTCGCTGCTGGGCCAGGAGCGCAACGACGGCCTGCCGCCGCTGATGAATATTGGCGTGGGTCACGACCTGACCATCCGCGAGCTGGCGGAAATGGTTAAAGCTGTGGTGGGCTACCCTGGCACGATCGAATTCGATGCCACCAAGCCCGACGGTACCCCGCGCAAGTTGATGGATGTGGGACGGCTGAATGGGATGGGGTGGCAGGCAGGCACATCATTTGAGGCGGGGCTTAAGCAGGCCTATATGGATTTTCTGGATAGAGAAAAGCCGGCGCCCGGGTGAACGGCATGCGCCTGAATGCGTGTGCTGAATGCACGAACCCATTACACGCTGACTCATACAGAATAACGAGAGAGACCGGATAATCATGTCCCCCCAAACCGCGCCCCGCTTACCGCTTACCGCTCCCCGCAAGGGAATCATTTTGGCCGGCGGCTCCGGCACCCGCCTGTATCCGGCGACGCTTGCCGTATCGAAGCAGCTGCTGCCGATTTACGACAAGCCGATGATTTACTACCCGCTCACCACGCTGATGCTGGCGGGGATTCAGGATATTCTGATCATTTCGACGCCGCAGGATACGCCGCGCTTTGAACAGTTGCTGGGTGACGGCAGCCAGTGGGGGATCAACTTGCAATACGCGGTACAGCCGAACCCGGAAGGGCTGGCGCAGGCGTTCATAATCGGGGCGGATTTTGTGGGGAACGGACCCAGTGCGCTGGTGCTGGGCGACAATATTTTCTATGGCCACGAAATGACCCATGCGTTGCGCGGTGCCAGTGAAAATGAAGCGGGTGCTACGGTATTCGCTTATCGGGTGAATGACCCGGAACGTTACGGCGTGGTGGAGTTCGATGCCTCCGGCAAGGCCATCAGCCTGGAAGAAAAGCCGGCTCAACCGAAGTCCCACTATGCGGTCACCGGCCTCTACTTCTTCGACAATCAGGTGGTGGATATCGCCCGCGATCTGAAACCTTCACCGCGTGGCGAACTGGAGATTACGGATGTCTACCGGCACTATCTCGAAGCGGGCAATCTCAATGTGTCGATCATGGGGCGTGGCAATGCCTGGCTGGACACAGGCACCCACGAGTCGATGCTGGAGGCATCGCTGTTCATCGAGACGATCGAGAAACGCCAGGGCCTGAAGATTGCCTGCCCGGAAGAAATTGCTTATCGCCAAGGCTATATTACGGCGGAACAGGTGGCGAAACTGGCCGAGCAGATAAAGAAGAGTGGGTATGGACAGTATCTGTTGAACATGTTGAACGAGCGGGTGTTTTAGGGGGGGGCGGAGAGCGGTAAGCGGGGAGCGGTAACAGCTCACGCTTTGCAACTTGAATCTTGAATCTTGCAACTTGCCCCTTTTTTCTGCTCACCGCTCACCGCTCACCGCTCACCGCTCACCACTCACCCTCACCAAAATGACCCCAATTGAAACTGCTCTCCCCGGCGTGCTGCTCCTCCAACCCAAGGTGTTCGGTGATGTACGCGGGTTTTTTCTGGAAAGCTGGAACCGCCAGACCTTCGCCGAACTGGGGCTGGATATGGATTTTGTACAGGACAACCATTCGCGTTCGGCCAAAGGTGTGCTGCGCGGCCTGCATTACCAGCTTAATGAGCCGCAAGGCAGACTGGTACGTGTGGTCAGCGGTACAGTATTCGATGTGGCAGTAGATTTGCGCCGGTCGTCACCCCATTTTGGGCAATGGGTGGGCCATGAACTGTCGGCCGATAACCAGCACATGCTATGGGTTCCGCCCGGCTTCGGTCACGGGTTTCTGGTGTTGTCTGATACAGCCGATTTTCTTTACAAGACCACCGCCTATTACGCGCCCGAGTGGGATCGTGGCATTCGCTGGGATGATCCGCAGATCGGGGTGCAGTGGCCGCTTGCAGGGGTTCCAGTGCTATCCGCCAAGGATCAGGTTCAACCCCTGCTCAAGGATGCAGAGGTGTATGCGTGAGTATCCGTCCACGCATTCTGCTCACGGGAGCGAATGGTCAGGCCGGTTGGGAATTGCAGCGAACCCTGAGTTGCCTGGGCGAGGTGGTCGCGCTGGGCTCCAGCGCCATGAACCTGACCGATACCGCGGCGGTGCGCCAGAGGGTGCGTGAAATTGCGCCCGCCATCATCGTCAACCCGGCCGCCTACACCGCGGTGGACAAGGCGGAAAGCGAGTCTGAGCTGGCGCATGCGGTGAATGCCGTTGCGCCCGGCGTGCTGGCTGAAGAAGTGGACAGGCTGGGTGCGTTGCTGGTGCATTACTCGACCGATTATGTGTTCAACGGCAGCGGCGCTGTGCTCGACAGTGGCGAAGCCAGGCCGTGGCGCGAGGATGACGCTTGCGATCCGATCAATGTCTATGGCGCGACCAAGCTGGCGGGCGAGCACGCGATCCAGGCCACAGGCTGCCGTCATCTCATCTTTCGCACGTCCTGGGTGTATGGCGCCCGTGGCAGCAATTTTCTGCTGACCATGCGCCGCCTGACGCGGGAGCGCCCGGAGCTGAAGATCGTCGCCGACCAGATCGGCGCGCCGACCTGGTGCCGCGATCTGGCCGAGGCGACGGCCCTGGTGTTGGGCCAGCTGGGTTCACCCTTGAGCCAATCCGGGGCCCGCGAGCCCTGGGGCGTATACAACATGACCAATAGCGGCGAGACATCCTGGCATGGATTCGCCGAGGCCATCCAGGCGCTTGATGTACCTGGCGAAACTCAGGCGGCGCGCCTGTTACCCATCCCCAGCAGCGACTATCCGAGCCCGGCCAGGCGGCCGCTCAATTCGCGTCTCAATAACGACAGGCTGGAACACACGTTTGGCATTCGCCTGCAGGATTGGCGCGTGGCGCTGGCACAATGCATGGATGTAGGATAGATCTGGTGGGCAGCTTTTGCGGCCAGTGGAATAAACAACAAGGGAGACGGCATTGAATGTGTTATTGACAGGTGGCGCCGGCTATATCGGTTCGCATACCGCAGTGGAATGTCTGGCGGCGGGGCACGAGGTGGTGGTGTTCGACAATCTCTCGAATAGCAGCGTGATCTCGCTGGATCGGGTCAAGACGATTGCGGGCAAGGCGGTGACGTTCGTGCAGGGCGATATCCGCGACCATGCGGCGCTGCGCAAGCTGTTCGCTGATCACCGTATCGATGCGGTGGTGCATTTTGCCGGGCTGAAGGCGGTCGGTGAATCGGTGGAAAAGCCGATTCTGTATTACGACAACAACATCGCCGGAAGCATTGCCCTGTTCGAGGTGATGGCCGAGGCCGGGGTGAAAGCAATCGTGTTTTCGTCGTCGGCCACGGTGTATGGCGATCCGGCGACGGTGCCGATCACCGAGGATTTTCCGCTGTCGGCGACCAATCCCTACGGCCGCTCCAAGCTCTTTATCGAGGAAATGCTGCGCGACATCGCGTTGTCGGATGCGGGCTGGAATGTTGCACTGTTGCGCTATTTCAATCCGGTGGGCGCGCATGAATCGGGCTTGATCGGCGAGGACCCGCGCGGCATTCCCAACAACCTGATGCCTTATGTGGCGCAGGTGGCGGTGGGGCGGCGTCCGCATCTCAATGTGTTTGGCGGTGATTATCCGACGCCGGATGGAACCGGAGTGCGCGACTATATTCACGTGGTCGATCTGGCGCGCGGACATGTGGCCGCTTTGAACAAACTGCTCGATCTGGGCGGGGTCAAGACCTGGAACCTGGGCACCGGGCGCGGCGTGAGCGTGCTCGACATGGTGCGTGGGTTCGAAGCGGCGAGCGGCAGGCCGGTGCCGTATCAGATCGTCGCGCGTCGCGCCGGCGATGTGGCGCAATGCTGGGCCGACCCGGCACGTGCCGTGCAGGAGCTCGGCTGGCGGGCGGAATATGATTTGCCGCGCATGTGTGCCGATTCCTGGCGCTGGCAGCAGGGCAATCCTGAAGGGTACGCCTGAGCGGCGAGATTCAAGGCCCAAGACTCAAGGTGGCTGCGGCTTGGCAGCAGGCCGCACGCTTATCTTGTAACTTGCAACTTGAATCTTTATGCCGAAGGCCGCTTGCCAAATACCCCGCGCCCTCTGAAATACTGCACCCCCAGCCAGCCGCCAAACAGCCCGCCCAGATGGGCAAAGTGGGCCACGCCGGCGGTGGTGTTGGTGACGCCCATAAACAGCTCGATCACCCCGTAGCCAATCACGAATGTTCGCGCGGGAATCTGGATGAAGGGCAGGAAGATGAGGCTGATGACGTTCCGGGGAAAATACAGCGCATAGGCGAGCAGCAGGCCGAACACGCCGCCCGAGGCGCCGATGACGGGACTGCTGCTGTGCAGGAAATACCCGCTGATCGCGATCTGCGTCATGGCGGCGACCACCACGCTCAGCAGATAGGTCAGCAGATAGCGTAGCTCGTTCCAGCGGGCCTCCAATGCCGAGCCGAACATCCAGATGGCGATCATGTTGAACCCGAGATGCAGCAGTGAACCATGCAGAAAGCTGTAGGTGATCAACTGCCAGACATGGAACGGGCCGCCCGAGCCCGGTGGCCACAAGCCGAACGTGCGAATGATCTCCGGGCCGGTGGCCACGCCCAGTGCATAGATCAGGATGTTCAGCAGGATGAGGGTGAAAGTGATGGGCGGCATGAAAGCAGTTTCAAGATTCAAGAAGCAAGTTGCAAGAAAAAATCAGTTGGCGGGCTCCCAGTGCTGCAGTTTCAACTGCAGCGATTGCTGGCCATTGAATTCGTTGGGCATGAGCGCGTAGACGGCACGGATGCGTTCAGGCAGCGGGTCGGCCTGGAAAAACCGCATGGCATCGAACACCATGCCATCGCGTGCCAGCTTCAGCTTCATGTGTTTTTCACCGACGATGCGCTGGGCCACGACATCAAAGTGTGTCGTGAACAGCGGTGCGGGAAAGCCTTGCCCCCATACGGCATGATCGAGCTGCTCGGCGAGCGCGTAACTATGATCGGCGGGGTCGAGTTCGCCGTCGGTTTCGAGCACGCCTTCCAGATCGGCCGGGTCGATCAGTTCACGCACCACCGCTTCAAATGCCTGCCCGAATGTCTCGTGTTGCCCCGTGGCAATGCTGAGGCCGGCCGCCATGGCATGGCCACCGAATTGCTTGATGAGCCCCGGATTTCGTTTGTCGACGAGATCGAGTGCGTCGCGCAGATGCAGGCCGGGGATGGAGCGGCCCGAGCCCTTGAGTTCGCCCGCATCGTTGCTGGCGAACACAATGGTGGGGCGATGAAATTTGTCTTTCAGCCGCGAAGCCAGAATGCCGATCACGCCAATATGCCAGCCGGGCTGCCAGGCGGTGAGACTGTGGCTGTCGGTGGGATTGAAGGTGGCAAGGATGGCGAGCGCTTCTTCCAGCATGCCGGCTTCGACATCGCGCCGGGCACGGTTGAGCGTGTCGAGCTGCTGCGCCAGTTTTTGAGCGGTGGCGGGGTCGTCGGCCAGCAGGCATTCGATGCCGAGCGCCATGTCGTCGAGCCGGCCGGCTGCATTGAGGCGCGGACCGAGCATGAAACCGAGATCGAATACGGTGGCGCGGGTGGAGTCGCGGCCCGCGGCCCGGAACAGCGCGTTGACGCCGGTGCTGGCCTTGCCGGCACGCATCCGTGCCAGGCCGTTTTCCACCAGGGTGCGGTTGTTGGCATCGAGCCGGACCACGTCGGCAACGGTGCCCAGCGCGACCAGGTCGAGCAGTACGCGCAAATCGGGCTCGGGTATTTTCGCGTAAGCGCCGCGCTGGCGCAGTTCGGCGCGCAAGGCCAGCAGCACATAAAACATCACGCCCACGCCGGCCAGGTGCTTTGATGCAAAGTCGCAGCCCGGCTGGTTGGGATTGACGATGCAGGCTGCATCCGGCAATGCATCGCCGGGCAGATGGTGGTCGGTGACGAGCACGGGGATGCCGAGTGCGTTGGCCGCGGCCACGCCGTCTACCGCAGCGATGCCGTTGTCCACGGTCACCAGCAGGTCGGGCTGGCGCGCGGCGGCGAGCCTGACGATGTCGGGAGACAGGCCGTAGCCATGCTCGAGCCGGTTGGGTACGATGAAATCGACATGTGCGCCGAGCATGCGCAGGCCGCGTACCCCCACTGCACAGGCGGTGGCGCCGTCGGCATCGTAGTCGGCGATGATGAGCAGATGCTTGTGGTCACGGATGGCATCCGCCAAGATTTGGGCAGCCTGTTCGATATGCAGCAGACCCGTTGGCGGCAACAGCTGTGGCAACCGGTGTGCGATTTGCTCGGGATGGGTGACGCCGCGCGCGGCATACAGCCGCGCCCATGCTGGAGCCATCCCCGAATGTTCGAGGGCGGCGCAGGCGTCGGCGGGGCAGGGGCGGGTTGTAATGGCGGGCATGGGGCGATTGTAGAGGCTGCGGCGCCGACGTGCTTGATTGAGTCAGGGGTTTGTCTTTGGCAGCTTGATGATTGAGCTGATGGGCGCACGGAGTACCATTTCATTATGAGTCATCTAATTCCGCTTTCCCGAGTTGCGCGCCTGGTGGGCCAGCCGCGCCGCGTTCTGCAGGAAATGATACGTAACGACACCCTGGCGACGTTCGACGGTCTGGTCGAACTCGACGAGTTGCTGCGTGCATTTCCCGATGTGAAGTGGGATGACGATGCGGAGATCCGCCGGGTCAATGAAATCAAGGACAAGGCGTTTGCCAAACGGGTGCGCGAACGGGCCTTGCCGGACAAGGATGTGCTGGTGGCACGCCTGAACGAGATGGGTGACGACTACGCGGCGGTCAAGGCCCTGCTCAAGCATTATGGCAACGTGATGACCTGGCTGGATGAGAAGATTGACGAAATGGACGAAGGCGCAAGCATGGAAACGCATCATGCCCTGCACAGCGTGCGCGCCTTCCTGCTGCGCAACCTGGCCGAACTGCCGCCGGATGCGGTGCAGGCGCAGGCGGTGGTAGCACAGGAAAGGATACTTAAAATTATGGCGCCGAATGTCACGATTCAGCCCAGCGGCCACGAGTTCTTTGTGGAAGGGAACGACACGCTGCTGGAAGCCGCGTTGCGCAATGGCGTGTCGCTCGGATATGGCTGCAGCAACGGCAACTGCGGCGAATGCAAGGCGCGTGTCGTGTCGGGCGAAGTGAAGAAGGTTCATGCCCACGACTATGTGTTGAAGCAGGCGGAAAAAGATGCCGGCGTGATTCTGCTGTGCTCGTATGCGCCGGTGAACGACGTGGTGATCGAATCCAGCGTGGCGGGCGCACGCGATATTCCGGTGCAGCAACTTACCGCCCGGGTGAAGTCGGTCGAGATTTTCAATGAACAGATGGCGGCGCTGCATATCCTGACGCCGCGCAGCCAGCGTTTGCGTTTTCTGGGCGGGCAGAGCATACAGCTCAGCATCAATGGGATCAGCGGGCGGTATGCCATTGCCAGTTGCCCGTGCGAGGACCGGCATATCGAGGTGCAAATCCCGCGGCGCGCGGAAGATGCCTTTGCCGAGGCGGTTTTCAATACCCTGAAACCGAATGATCCCGTGATGGTGGAAGGGCCGTTTGGTGAATTCGTGCTGGATGAAGACTCGCCACGGCCGGTGATTTTCCTGGCTTTTGGTGCCGGCTTTGCCCCGATCAAGAGCCTGATCCAGCATGCCATGTCGCTGGAATTTGCCGAGTCGATGGATTTGCACTGGCTGGCGGATGCCGCGGGGCATTACCAGGACAATCTGTGCCGTGCCTGGACCGATGCACTGGATAACTTCAACTATGTGCCGCACGCTCCGACCGGTGATCTGGAGACCTTGTTGAAAAACATCGTGGTGGATTACCCGGACATGCACCGCTTTGACGTATACGCAGCCGGCACGGCGTTCCAGCTGGAGCGGGCGCACGAGCATTTCGTGCGGGAGGGCTTGCACGGCTCGCGCTGGTTTGCGAGCGTGCTGGCAGACTGAGTGCTGCGTTTGCTGCGCTATTTATGGGCGCTGCCGGTGACCTTGCTTGGTGTACTGGTTGTTGTGATGGCTAGAAGTAGTGGCGGCAGCGTGCAGAAGGTGGATGGCGTGCTGGAATCTGCCGGGGAATGGCCCGCACGAATCCTGCGCCGGGGGTTTCCCTTTAGCGGGGCGGTCGCTGCCATGACATTGGGGCACGTGGTGGTTGGGGTGTCGCTCGATGCGCTGAGTGCGACCCGGGCGCACGAACGGGCACATGTCCAGCAGTTTGAACGCTGGGGCATGCTGCTGTTGGTGTTGTACCCGTTGGCCGGGTTGCTGGCTTTATTGCGCGGCGGCAACCCGTACCGCGACAATGTTTTTGAGCAGGAAGCACGCGCGGCCGAAATGGCTCCATCGCGTGAACCCAGGCGCTGACTGAATCTGTTTCAGTCTGTGAAGCGGTGGTAGCTCTCGCCGGGGTCGCCGGTGTCGGGATCGATCCAGTCAGAAATTCCCAGTTCATCCTCGGCTTCCTCCAGGGTTTCGCCGGGTTCATAGTCACTGTCAGCGTTGTATTCCATGTCCTGGACGGCATCCATCAGGCTGGCGAAGGGTCCGTATTCCTCGCCCGTGTCGGCATCGGTCCAGTAACAACCATCCGGCCGTTCAATGATGCGGGTGTGGTCAAAATCAGATGGGGTTTCGGGTATGGCGTGTTTCATGATGCGTCCTCCGTGTCTTGACTATAGGGCGTGAAATTCGACAGGGCAAGAAACAGGCGTGGCTCTGCGTGTCAGATGAAAGCAAGTCCGGACAGCGCGGCCAGCATCAGCCCCAGATGCAGCCAGCTCCACAGGCGGAAGTGGCGCACCAATGCAGTGACTTCACGATTGGCTACCAGAAACGGGCGGCCATGTTCAGGTTTACGGATGAGGTGGATGCCATCTTTAAGCCGAATGTCGAGATGCGCCCGGTCGATTTCGGTCGATGCAGCCTGGCGTGCGTGTTCCCACTCTTCCAGGCTGATCTCACCGTCGCGGTTGGCATCGAAACGGGCCAGCAGGGCGGCTTTGTCCTGCTTCCATTCGCCCAGCAGGGTGGCAAGATCGGTTCTCTTGTCGAGCATGGCATTGGGCCCGCCCAGGGTGACGTGCTCGCCGATGACATAAATTGTTTCGCCTTCTATCAGCGTCCACTCGGTTTTGCGATAGCCGCCCTGGGTTGAAACCTGTTTGTGTGAGGTGAGAATTTCGGCGCCGTCAGGGTCAACCAGCACCTGGCCGCTGCCGTCGTTTACGCCAAAGGTGTCGTGTGACACGCCGGACTCAACGTGCTCCCAGCGGTCGCCATGCTTACGTTCGATACGATAGCGATACCACAGGCAGAGCAAGCCGTTGACCGGGCTGACCAGGCTGTCGCCAGGCGGCTGCCGGCCGCGGCCGACGAGTTCGATATAGCCTTGCGGGGCCGATGCGATGCGAGAGGTCGGCGTGTCCGCCACGGTGCGGTAGCGCTTGAGGTTGGCGTACCAGGCCCAGAAGCTGGTCAGCCCGACCAGCGCAAAACTGATCTGCCAACCCAGGCGTGATTGCAGTTTGAACCCGAGCAGCAGCAACAGCAGGTTGCCGCCACCCAGCACAAAGTTGGCGTAGTCATGCCGCCATTCGTTGCCCAGACGCAGATGAAACATCAACTATTGAACAGCTGTTTCAGATCGACATCCTTCTTTTCTTCGGCGGCAAATTTGAGCAGTGCAAACGGGCTGAAGCCAAACAGGCGTGCAACGATCGTGTCCGGGAATTGCTCGATGCGCACGTTGTTGATGTTGACCGAGTCGTTGTAAAACTCGCGGCGGTCGGCAATGGCGTTTTCCAGCCCGGTGATGCGGGCCTGCAGATGCTGGAAGGTTTCGTTGGTCTTGAGCTCGGGATAGGCCTCAGCCACGGCAAACAGGTTGCCCAGGCCAAGCCGCAAGGCACCTTCGGCCTGGCCCAGTGCGGGGATGTTGTGCGATTCGCGCGCGCTCGCCACCTGGCTGCGCGCCTGCATCACTTTTTCCAGGGTTTCCTGCTCGAACTGCATGTATTGCTTGCAGGTTTCGACCAGCTTGGGGAGTTCGTCGTGACGTTGCTTGAGCAGGATGTCGATGTTCGACCAGGCTTTACCGACACCGTGCTTGAGCGCGACCAGCTGGTTGAAGATGAACACGCCATAAATGGCGGGGAGGGCAAGCACCACAAAGAAAACCAGAAGGCCGGACATGATGATTCCAGATGAAGAGATCGCAGAAAATAGCGGATGGCAGGGCGTTAACTTTAATGCACTGCTAGTGGATGCGTGACTCAAGGATGGCTGCAATTTCGCTGTCCGCCAGCGTGACCGGGTTGGTTTTCATGCTGCTGCCGCGACTGTTGGCCACTATGCGCGGGATGTCTGCGTGTGTCACACCGTAATGCGCCAATGTCGGCAGGTTGAGTGCTCGTGTCCAGGCTTCCAGCGTGTCGAGCAGGGCTGCGTGCGCGGCTTCCTGTGACAGGCCGCCTTGTTTGCTCAGCAGGCGACCTGCCTGCGCATACTTTTCCAGCGCGCGGTGTGTTGGTTCGCGTGCCAGCAGCGTAGTGATGTTGACGCGCGTCGCGCTGGCCACCAGCGTGCCGCAGGCAACGCCATGCGGAATCGGGAAAAACGCACCCAAGGGCGCAGCCAGACCGTGCACCGAACCCAGTCCGACTTGTGCCAGGCTGATCCCCGAGACCAGTGCCGCATACGCCATCCGTTCGCGTGCCGCCGCATTGCCTGAGTCGGCATATAAGGCCAACAGGCCGTCGCGGACAGCTTTCATGCCGCCCCAGGCCAACGAATCGGTCAGCGGCGCGGCGCGGCTGGAAACATAGGACTCCAATAGTTGTGTAAAGGCATCCATGCCGTTTGCCGCGATGACGGCAGGCGGGCAGGTAGCCAGCAGATCAGGGTCGATCAGTGCGACTTCCGCCACCAGCTTCTCGTCACGGAATGATTTCTTGAAGCCTTCCTCACCTTGCACGCTCAGCACCGCATTCTTGGTGGCTTCCGAACCGGTGCCCGCGGTGGTGGGGACGGCAATAAACGGGGTGGCGGGACCGGTATAGGGCAGTTCGGGGCCCACGCCTTCCAGATGGTCCATCACGGAATTGCCTGGCTTAAGCAGGCCGGCGATTGCCTTGGCCGCATCCAGCGCACTGCCGCCACCGATACCGATGACAACATCGATCGGATTCTTGCGCTGGGCGCGCACGGCTTCATCGATCATCTGTGGAGACGGTTCGCCCGGGATGGCCAGATGCGCCCATGAAATGCCCTGCGCGGCTAAAGCGTTTGTCACCGTCATCCAGAGTGGTGAGTGCTTGAACGAACTTGAACCCGTCACCAGCAATGCCCGAGTGCCATATTGGCGAGCGATTGCGGGTAGTTGAGTGAGTGCCCCGGAACCAAACTCGATACGCGGCAAACGGGAAACGGAGAAGTCAGTAATCCGCACAGATAACCTTCAAGCCAACAATAGATACTTTGAATGGTAGCGGCTTCGTCGGCAGACTGGCCACCCGTGTTTGCTTATAAATTGTGCGGCATTTCCGGTCAGGCGATCGATATAGGGTGTTTTTAGACCGGCCTTGTTTTTGCTGTCTGCTGTGCAGGCTGCATAGCACCTTGAAAACATTGCGGATGTTCATCCTATGGTATGTGGCGTGTAAGGGAAACGTGAGTAAGTGTTGACGGGCTTGGGTACGCTTTGCTATAGTTCCGCTTCTCGATTGACGCAGTTTCATTTGCGAACAGGCGCGGGGTGGAGCAGTCTGGCAGCTCGTCGGGCTCATAACCCGAAGGTCGTAGGTTCAAATCCTGCCCCCGCAACCATTTCGAAATTATGTGTTGACGCATTCTGTAGGTTCTGTAGAATGCGCACCTCTCGAAACGGCGACGCAAGCGAAAGCTGATGTGCTAATCGATTGATCTTTAACAATTTACAGCCGATAGGTGTGGGTGTTGTTGCGGTAGTTGTTCTGACTTAGGTTGGGATGACAACTAGCATAAATGCTCACACTTGAAATTGAAGTCAAATTCATTTTGAGTTGAGCGA
>JANJUT010000124.1 GCA_024710445.1 Thiobacillus sp. | reverse complement strand
GTCGGCAGCTACGAACTGTCCGATGTGCTCGCCTCGGGCGACCATATCCGCGCACATCCGCTTTACGTACCGACGCTGCTGCTGATCCTGCTTGGCATATTCACCAAGTCGGCGCAGTTCCCGTTCCATTTCTGGCTGCCGCACGCGATGGCTGCGCCCACGCCGGTATCGGCTTACCTGCATTCGGCGACCATGGTGAAGGCAGGCGTGTTTCTGCTGGCACGGCTGTTCCCGGCGCTGTCGGGCACCCCGGAGTGGTTCTGGCTGGTCAGCGGCGCCGGGCTGGCCACCTTGCTGATCGGCGCCTACGTCGCGCTGTTCAAGCACGACCTGAAGGGGCTCCTCGCGTATTCCACGCTCAGCCACCTCGGCCTCATTACGCTGCTGTTCGGGCTGTCGACGCCGCTCGCGGCTGTCGCCGGCGTGTTCCACATCATGAACCACGCCACCTTCAAGGCCTCACTGTTCATGGCCGCCGGCATCATCGACCACGAAACCGGCACACGCGATTTGCGGCGCCTGCACGGCTTGTGGAAATTCATGCCCTATACCGCGACACTGGCGATGGTGGCCGCCGCCGCGATGGCCGGTGTTCCCTTGCTGAATGGTTTTTTATCCAAGGAAATGTTCTTTGCCGAGGCGATGCAGATTTCGCAAAATCATATCGGCGGCTGGCTGTTCCCCGCACTGGTCACCCTGGCAGGCGCCCTGGCCGTGGCCTACTCGATCCGCTTCATTCACGACGTGTTCTTCAACGGCGAGCCGGTGGATCTGCCGCGCACACCGCATGAACCGCCGCGCTGGATGAAAGTGCCGGTGGAAATCCTGGTGGTGCTGTGCCTGGTGGTCGGCATCGCGCCCGTGCTCACGGTTGCGCCGCTGCTTGCAGTGGCGGCGCAGAGTACGCTGCAGACAGCCCTGCCCGAGTATCACCTGGCGCTGTGGCACGGCATCAACCCGGCCCTGATCATGAGCCTGATCGCGCTGACCGGCGGCGGACTGATTTACCTGGCCCGACGCCCGCTGTTTGTCTGGCACGAACGCTACCTGGACCGTCTCGATGCGCGCGTGGTTTACAACGCGCTGCTGAATGGCTTGATTGTGCTGGCACGCGGCATCACCCGCCTGATCGATACCGGCTCGCTGCAGCGCCAGGTGTTCCTTACGCTGAGTGCGGCTTTAGTACTGGGTATCTCGCCATGGCTGGCAACCCATACCCCTCTGAGCGGAAGCCGCGACGGCCTGCCGCTTGACGCTGTCAGCCTGCTTGCCGCCAGCGCCCTGATCATCGCCACGCTTGCCACGGTCTGGCTGCACAAGCAGCGGTTTATCGCGCTCATTACCATCGGCGTGGTGGGGCTGGTGGTATCGCTCGCCTTCGTGAAATTTTCCGCCCCCGACCTCGCACTGACGCAGCTGTCCGTCGAAATCGTCACCATTGTCCTGCTGCTGCTGGCACTGTATTTCCTGCCGCAGCATGGCGTAGCGGAAAAAAGTCAGGGGCGCATCTGGCGCGATGGCGCGATTGCAGTGGCTGCAGGCGCTGGCACCGCAGCCCTGGCGTGGGCCGTGCTCACCCGGCCTTACGACACCATTGCCGGCTACTATCTCGCGAACAGCGTGCCGGGCGGCGGCGGCAGCAACGTGGTAAACGTCATCCTGGTCGACTTCCGCGGCTATGACACGCTGGGCGAGATCACCGTGCTGGCACTGGCCGGCCTCGGCATCGTGGCGATGCTGCAGAACCTGCACCTGCCCGCGCCGACCCAGGATGGTTCCGGGCGCTTGTGGGACCACGATACCCACCCGACCATCATGGCCACGCTGACACAGATTCTGCTGCCGCTGGCACTGCTGGTCGCGGTATTCATCCTGCTGCGCGGCCACAACCAGCCGGGCGGTGGATTCATCGCCGGCCTGATCACGGCGGTGGCACTGATCGTGCAATACCTCGCCAATGGCACGCACTGGACCCACCGGCGCATGCCGTCCGACAGCCATCCGCTGATTGCCTGGGGGCTGGCCATCGCCGCAGGCACCGGGCTGGCCAGCGGGTGGTTTGGTGCGCCTTTCCTCACCTCGACCTACGGCCATCTGCACTGGCCTGTGGTCGGCGAGTTCGAACTGGCCTCAGCGATGGCATTCGACCTCGGCGTTTTCCTGGTCGTTGTCGGCGCCACCCTGATGATTCTGCTCAATCTCGGCGGCCTGCATCACACGCCGCCCAAAACCAGGAGTGCTCGCTAATGGAGGCCCTGATTGCGCTGGTCATCGGCGTGCTCACCGCAGGCGGCGTGTTTCTCGCCCTGCGCGGCACGACTTTCCCTGTGGTTCTGGGGCTCACCCTGCTGTCCTACGGCGTCAACCTGTTCCTCTTCATCATGGGTCGACTGGCCATCGGCGTGCCGCCGGTGATCCGCACAGCGGCCGAAGGCTACACTGACCCGCTACCGCAGGCGCTGGTGCTCACCGCCATCGTTATCAGCTTCGGCATGACGGCCTTTGTCATCGTGCTGGCGCTCAAGGCGCGTTCGGAACTGGGCAACGACGATGTCGACGGCCTGCACCACGACGAGGACAGGCACCGATGACCGGTTTCATCCATCTGCCGATCCTGCCGGTGGTGTTGCCGCTGCTCAGCGGCATCATGCTGCTGGCACTGCGCAATCGTTCGCAATCACTGCAACGCGGCATCAGCATGTTGGCCACACTGGCGCTGGTCCCCCTGGCAATCACGCTGCTCCAGACCGCCAGCGACGGCACGCATCTGATCTACGCACTCGGCAACTGGGTGGCGCCGTACGGCATCGTGCTGGTGGTCGACCGGCTGGCGGCCTGGATGCTGCTGACGACCGCGCTATTGGCCGCGTTTGTCCTGCTCTACGCCATCCGCGGCAGCGACACCGAAGGCCGCCATTTTCATGTGCTGTTCCAGCTGCAGCTGTTCGGTCTCAACGGCGCGTTTCTCACCGGCGACCTGTTCAACCTGTTCGTGTTTTTCGAGATCCTGCTGCTCGCATCCTACGGCCTGCTGCTGCATGGCGGCGGCCGCAACCGGGTCAAGGCGGGGCTGCATTACGTGGTCATCAACCTGGTCGGATCGACGCTGTTCCTGTTCGCCGTCGGCACACTCTATGGCGTAACCGGCACGCTCAACATGGCCGACCTGGCGGTCAAGCTCGCGCAGACGCCGCCTGAAAATCTGGCGCTGGTGCAATCCGCCGGCCTGCTGCTGTTTGCCGTGTTCGCACTGAAAGCGGCGCTGCTGCCGCTCTACCTGTGGCTGCCCGCCGCCTACACTCACACCAGCGCACCGGTGGCGGCCTTGTTTGCCATCATGACCAAGGTCGGTGCCTACAGCGTCCTGCGTGTATACAGCCTGATGTTCGGTGATGCGGCTGGGCCGGTGGCCAACCTGCTCGACGCCTGGCTGGCGCCGCTGGCGCTCGTCACCCTGGTGCTGGGCACGCTCGGCGTGCTGGCCAGTACCTCGCTCAGGCAACAAGCCGCCTATCTGGTAGTGGCCTCGATCGGCACCCTGCTGCTGGCCTTTGGCCTCGGCACGGTCGATTCGGTTGCGGCCGGCCTGTATTACCTGCCGCATACCACCTTCGGTGCTGCCGCGCTGTTCCTGCTGGCAGACAGCATCAGCCGCGCGCGCGGTCCGCTTGCCGACCATTTCGAGTCCGGTCCGGCGATGCCGGGGGCACGCGTATTGGGCGGACTGTTTTTCGTCGTCGCCATGGCCACCACCGGATTGCCGCCACTGGCCGGTTTTATTGGCAAGTTCATGTTGCTTAAAGCCGCAATCGCATCGCCGCTGATGGTCTGGGTATGGAGCGTGGTGCTCGCCACCGGCCTCGTTGGGATGACCGCACTGGCACGCAGCGGCAGCCTGCTGTTCTATCGTACCCATTCGGTCACTAGCCCCCATACCGAACCCGAGCCGGATTCACTGATACCACCAACCGTTGCCACGCTGATGCCTGTCGCCTGCCTGCTGCTGCTGATCATCGGCCTGACAGTCTGGGCCGGGCCGATTTCCAGCTACGCCACTGCCACTGCCGCACAACTTCACGCGCCGCAGCAATACATCGAAGCAGTTCTTGGGATGGACACGCCATGAGACGTTTTCTCCCTCATCCCCTGCTGACCCTCACCCTCATCATCCTGTGGCTGCTGCTGGTCAACCAGTTGTCTGCCGGCCACCTCGTATTGGGCGCATTGCTCGGCTGGCTGATTCCCTTCGCCACCTCGGGTTTCTGGCCAGAAGCAATCCGCATCCGTCACCCGCTGACCCTGCTGCACTATCTGGTGATATTCCTCTACGACATCGTGCGCGGCAGCTTCCATGTCGCCTACCTGATTCTGCTGGGTCCGGCGCGCCTGCGCCCGGCGTTCGTCCAGGTGCCGGTTGCGCTCAAGACCGAGCTGGCCATCAGCCTGCTGGCCAACACCATTTCGCTGACGCCGGGCACGGTGTCGGTGCTGCTCTCCGAAGACAAACGCACGCTGATCGTGCACACGCTGGACACCGACGATGCCGAGGCAGTGGTCGCCGACATCAAGCAGCGTTACGAAGCGCCGCTGAAAAAGATCTTTGAAGAAGGGGTCGAGTGATGTTGATGACCGTCATTCCAATTGCCTATGCGCTGGTCAGCCTGGCGTTTCTGCTGAGCTTCTGGCGCCTGATCATCGGCCCGGATGCACCCGACCGCATCCTCGCGCTCGACACGCTCTACGTGAACACACTCGCCCTGCTGGTGCTGCTCGGCATTCATCTGGGCAACGCCATCTACTTCGAAGCGGCCTTGCTGATCGCCATGATGGGGTTCGTCGGCACGATCGCGCTATGCAAATACCTGCTGCGCGGAGACATCATCGAATGAACACACCATCATGATCGATATCCTGCTTTCCTTCCTGATTCTGACCGGCGCGATCTTCACCTTTATCGGCTCGCTGGGTCTCGCCCGCCTGCGCGATTTTTATTCACGCCTGCACGGCCCCACCAAGGCCACCACGCTGGGGGTGGGCTGTCTGCTGATCGCTTCAGCCGTGTATTTCAGCGTGCGCGACGAAGGCATCAGCCTGCACGAAGTACTGGTCACGCTGTTCCTGTTCATCACCGCGCCGGTCAGTGCGCACCTTCTTGGCAAGGCCGCGCTGCACCTCAAGGTCAAATCCCTGGCCGCGACGCCGGAACAGGAAAACGACACACCACCCAGCCCGGGCCAGGTGTTTCGACCGACGGTTCACGACTGACCAGGTGAAATCCGCTGTCTGAACGGGAACCCCAGACCCGATTCGTTGCTCACTCACCCGAATCGCCAGGCGGCACCTATTTTGCTCAATATCCATGAGGATTCACCATGCGTACTTCCCTGATTGCCCTTCCGCTGACAGCCCTGTTTCTGCTCTCGGCCTGCGCGACCAACGACCTGGGCGATAGCCGCGACCTGAACAGGACCGAGAAAGGCGCCATCATCGGCACCGCAAGCGGCGCAGTACTGGGCGCCATCATCAGCCACAAGAACCGCGGCAAAGGTGCGTTGATCGGCGCAGTCGGTGGCGGGCTGACCGGTGCCGGCGTGGGCTACTACATGGACAAGCAGGCCAAGGACCTGCAACGCCAGTTGCAGTCCGAAATCCAGCGTGGCGAAATCAGCATCGACCAGCGCAGCAGCGACAATGCCCTGCTGGTCAGCATGACCTCCAGCACGGGATTCGATACCAACTCGACTGTCCTGAAATCCGGCTACCTGCCCACGCTGAACAAGATTTCCAGCGTGCTGAATCAGTACGGCAAGACCACCGTCACCGTCATCGGCCACACCGACAGCGTGGGCACCCATGAGTACAACCAGAGCCTGTCGGAAAGGCGCGCACAGTCGGTGCTGAATTATTTCGCGAGCCAGAACGTCAACCCCTTGCGCCTGGAAGCCTATGGCCGGGGCGAGACCGAGCCGCGTGCCGACAACACCACCGAGGCTGGGCGTCAGCTGAATCGACGGGTCGAATTGTGGATCCTGCCGGTGATGGCGAACCCGTAATCCACGGTCTAAAGTGAAGCATGCTTAGGCCGCTTCACTTTTTTTCGTACCTTGTACTGCTCGCCAGCCTGTGTCTGGGAGTTGCAGCGCCCGCCAGTGCCGCGACCGTGCGCGTGCTGACGGTGCAAGGCGCGATCAGTCCCGCCAGCGCCGATTATCTGCTGCGCGGCCTCGACAAGGCCATCGAGGAGAAGGTCCATCTGGTCGTGATCGAGATGGATACCCCGGGCGGCCTGGATACCTCGATGCGCGACATCATCAAGGCCATCCTCGCCTCGCCGGTTCCGGTCGCCACCTATGTCTC
>JANJUT010000153.1 GCA_024710445.1 Thiobacillus sp. | reverse complement strand
TGCCCCGGCTGTGTGAGACCGTGCGGGAGGACGAATCAATAAGCATTAAAAACAGCGTTCTATTGAAGCGGCTCCACGTACTGACCGACCCAGGACAACGCAAGAAACATTTTACGGATTCAAACATCACCTGGTCGCATCAACAATTCAATCAACGAATCACATTTACGTGCGTCCGGATTTACGCAGAGATCCCACTAATGGGAGCAGCGCTGCCCCGAACAAATACAGGGTTCCGGGAAGCGGCACGCTATGCAGCGAAATATTCGCAGGCATCGAAACAGGGGAAGGGTTTTCGATCATTCCACGGCTATTCGCATTCAGCGCCCAAAAAGAGAAGGCACTGCCATCAGACCAGTTCCCGCTTAAATGCCCCCCTGAATAAAAAAAGTTGCTCCCGTAGATATGCGCCGTGGAATTCTCGGCCAGCAGCAGCCAGCTTAGATCCACCTTATAGATATCGGCCGTACTTTGTTCATACATGTTTAACCATGACAACTCACCGCCATGGATATTGACGTGCGATTGATCACGCGTATCAAGAAAGGCGACATCCGCCCCATCAAGCAAATTGACGACAGCCTGATCGTATGCAGAAACAAATGCATCCGGTCCATTTATTGAATGCACGCTGTTACCCGTAATTACAGTGCCATAGCTTGAATTGCTTGCGGCGCAACAAGCCAGACCAATAGTTGCCACCATCGTTTTTATCTGCACGTCATTTCCTCGTTTTTGGTTTTTGTGCTCAAGAGCCCAACCCTGAAGTTCGGGACCTGCCCCTCCCCCCGGCTGAGCGGGTCCAAGCAATAGATGCGCCACCGCATGGACTCGCCATACAAATCAAACAGTTGTGATTTACACCTGTCCATTTCACACCCATGTCTGATTGCATATGTAAGAAATTCCGACGGGCCGCCCTGGCAACATTCCGGAAATCCCATCGGATTGCGGCCTGCCATAAAGCTGTTTTTTGTGGCTTGAACATGGTCCGAATCGATCACATCAAGCCGCTCAAAACCCAAGGCCTGCCGTGAAAGATGTCTCGCAGCGATGCGGTTCATTATGCAATCCAGGGATGCCGCACAACGGCTACCGCAGCGCACAACCTGACTAGAAAACATTCGGCTACCAGACCGTTTTCAACACACTCTGGCCTGGATGTACCAACAGTGCGCCACGCAGACCCTATCCGGTGCACGCCGCACCATGAGTGAGCATTTTCCACTGCTCAATATCCATAAAACAACAACATTTCCTTAAATATCAATCGACTACATTCCTGGCATGGCAGCTGCTTAACACTCCTTGACCCGAGCAGTCGTTCGGGGCCGGACATGACACTCAAACCTGATCGGCAATCAACACTTAACCTGTAAGGAGAAACAGATGAACAGAAGACAAGTCGTTAAGAGCCTGATGCTCACCCCCCTGGTGCTGGCAATCTCCCTTGCCACAGGCATCAAGGATGCCTACAGCGCATCAGTCGGCCCCGCAGAAAAACCCGACTTGAAATTCGGTTTCATCAAGCTCACCGACATGGCCCCCCTGGCTATCGCCTATGAAAAGCGCTTCTTCGAGGACGAAGGCCTGTACGTCACGCTGGAAGCGCAAGCCAACTGGAAAGTACTGCTTGATCGGGTGATCGACGGTCAACTCGACGGCGCCCACATGCTGGCGGGGCAGCCTCTCGGCGCCACCATCGGCTTTGGCACCAAGGCCGACATCATTACCGCTTTTTCCATGGACCTGAACGGTAACGGCATCACGGTTTCCAAGTCAGTCTGGGAAGAAATGAAGAAGCGCATTCCCAAGGGGGCCGATGGCAAACCCGTGCACCCGATCAAGGCGGACTACATGAAGCCGGTGGTGGATGCCTACAAGCAGGCCGGCAAGCCCTTCAACATGGGCATGGTGTTCCCGGTATCCACCCACAACTACGAGCTGCGCTACTGGCTCGCTGCTGGTGGCCTCCACCCCGGCTACTACGCACCGGACAAGGGCGATACCAGCGGTCAGATCAAGGCTGACGTGCTGCTTAGCGTGACCCCGCCGCCCCAGATGCCCGCCACGTTGGAAGCGGGCACCATCAACGGCTACTGCGTGGGCGAGCCGTGGAACCAGCAGGCGGTTTTCAAAGGCATCGGCGTACCGGTGATCACGGACTACGAGATCTGGAAGAACAATCCGGAGAAGGTTTTTGGCGTCAGCAAGGGATGGGCGGACAAATATCCCAACACCCATATTCGTGTAGTCAAGGCCATGATCCGTGCCGCCAAATGGCTGGATGAAAACAACAATGCCAACCGTGTCGCGGCATCGCGGATTCTTTCCAAACCGAACTACGTCGGCGCTGATGTGGATGTCATCGACAATTCGATGACCGGTACCTTCGAGTATGAAAAAGGTGACAAGCGCACGGTGCCGGACTTCAACGTATTCTTCCGCTACAACGCCACCTACCCCTACTACTCCGATGCAATCTGGTACCTGACTCAAATGCGCCGTTGGGGCCAGATTTCCGAAGCCAAGCCGGACAACTGGTATGCAGACATCGCGAAGAAGGTCTACCGGCCTGACATTTACGCTCAGGCAGCCAAGGAACTGATTGCCGAAGGCAAGATGAAACCGAGCGAATTTCCCGACTTCGCCAAGGAGTCCGGCTACAAGCCGCCGCAGAAGGAGTTCATCGATGGAATCACCTACGATGGCCGCAAGCCCAACGCCTATCTGGAAAAATTCAAGATAGGTCTGAAAGGCAAAGCAAAACCATAAGGCCAACGCCTCCTGCACATCTGCAGGAGGCGTACCTGAGCATCTGAAATGCGCACCAAAAAGGAAACACCATGAAATCGCTTACGAGCATCACACACAATCCGGGGCCGCTTCGGCCGACGTCAGCCCAACTCGGCAAATTTGGCCGAGCCCTGCTGTTGCCCCTGATCGCCGCACTGCTATTCCTGTTTCTCTGGTCCAACGTCGCCAGGCAGATTGACACGTCGCTGGGACAGTTTCCTGGCCCCGCCCAGGTCTGGGAACAGAGCGGCAACCTGATTTCAGAACACCGGCAGGAACGCCAGCGCGAGGTCGAATTCATCAAACGCCAGGAAGTTCGCAATGCAGAAACACTGGCCAGCAACCCTCAGGCTGAAGTTCGCATCCGGCCTTACACCGGCAAACCCACTTTTCTCGACCAGATCAAAACCAGCCTGCTCACCGTGCTGGCCGGCTTTCTGTTGGCTTCGCTGATCGCGATCCCGCTGGGCATCCTGATCGGACTCAACGAATCGGTCTACACCGCGGTCAACCCGCTGATCCAGCTGTTCAAGCCGGTGTCGCCGCTGGCCTGGCTGCCGCTTGTAACCATGGTGGTGAGCGCAGTGTATGTGAGCCAGGACCCTGTGTTTTCCAAGTCCTTCATCACCTCCATGTTCACTGTGCTGCTGTGCTGCCTGTGGCCGACGGTCATCAACACCGCGGTCGGCGTCTCAAACGTCAGCAAGGATCTGCTCAACGTCAGCCAGGTGTTGCGCCTGCCGGTACTGACCCACGTCTTCAAGATCATCGTGCCGGCCTCGCTGCCGCTGATGTTCACCGGGCTGCGCCTGTCGCTCGGCATTGCCTGGATGGTTCTGATCGCCGCAGAAATGCTAGCGCAGAGCCCCGGTCTCGGCAAATTCGTGTGGGACGAGTTCCAGAACGGCAGCTCCAATTCGCTCGGCCGCATCATGGTCGCCGTTCTGGTTATCGGCTTCATCGGCTTCGTGCTCGACCGCTCCATGCTGTTCCTGCAACGCACCGTGAGCTGGGATAAAAACGCTGTCCTGCGTTAATCGAACTGCGCCACTTAGAAAAAACGGAGACCCCCCATGAAAAGTTATCTGCAACTCTCCGAAGTCAGCATCGACTTCCCCACCCCCAAGGGCCCCTTCCGCGCGCTGGACAAGGTCAGCCTGAACATTGCCCAGGGCGAATTCGTCAGCCTGATCGGCCACTCCGGCTGCGGCAAGTCGACCGTGCTCAACATCGTCGCCGGCCTGCACCAGGCCACCGAAGGCGGCGTGCTGCTGGAAGACCGCGAGGTCAATGCGCCCGGCCCCGAGCGCGCCGTGGTGTTTCAGAATCATTCATTGCTGCCCTGGCTCACTGCCTACCAGAACGTCGAACTGGCCGTGAAGCGCGTGTTCAATGGCCAGAAAAGCAAGGCCGAGATGAAGGACTGGATCATCCACAACCTGGCGCTGGTCAATATGGAACATGCGCTCGACAAACGCCCGGATGAAATCTCCGGCGGCATGAAGCAGCGCGTCGGCATTGCCCGTGCACTGGCGATGGAACCCAAGGTGCTGCTGATGGATGAGCCCTTCGGTGCGCTGGATGCGCTGACCCGGGCGCAATTGCAGGATTCATTGATGGAAATCCATGCCGATCTCGGCAACACGGTGATCATGATCACCCACGATGTCGACGAAGCCGTGCTGCTGTCCGACCGCATCGTCATGATGACCAACGGCCCTTCCGCCAGCATCGGCGAGATTCTGCGGATCGACCTGGAACGGCCACGCAAGCGGGTAGAATTGTCCGGCGACGCCCGCTACAACCATTTTCGCCACGAAGTGCTGGCCTTCCTCTATGAGCGCCAGCGCAAGGTCGAGAAAATCGAGGCCCCGCAGGCAAGCCTCAAGGCACAACAAAAGGCCGCATAAGACGCGCGCTTGCCCCAGGTCCAGAATGCTGAAAATGCCGGGCCTGTTTCAGGGCCGTGTTACCTGTCAGAAAGAACGTATGGGGAAGCCGGAGGAGCGGGCATACAACGATCTGCCTGGTTTGCTGCTCAGTCTTCAAGAAGACACCGAACAAGTCCTTCGACGAGCTTCCTTCGACAAGTCTGCCAGCGCCTCCTTGACAACGGAAAGATACAGGCCTGACGCTCAGGCAGGCACATAGGCCGCATCCTTCATCACCTGCGCCAACGTGCCGTAGGCCGCCGCCCACGCAGCTTTCACCTCCCCGGTAAATTTCGGGCCCAGGCCCTGTTCCAGCGTCCAGAGCAATGCCGCGCCGACCGTATCGTAATGCTTGGCCTCGACACCGTAGCCGACATGCCTGACCGCCATTTCCTGGGCCACGGGTATCAGCTCATCGAGCCGGGTCAGGCTGTTCACGACCAACCCCAGCATTCTCATGAGCTTTTTTCCCTGTTCCTGCATGTCGCCCTTGAACATGGGCCTGACGGATGGATCGAGCGAAAACAGGCGCTGATAAAACAGGCCCGCAGCGGTGTCCTGGATCGGCACGACGTCAGCCCATGAGTTCTGGACGAGCGTGATTTGCTGTGGTGTCATGATGTTCCCTTTCTAAAGTGAATAACTGGTGGCGTTCAGGGTTGCGATGAAGGCATCAACCATCGTCAGATTTCAACGTCGAACAATTCGTATCAAGCAGGGGCTATGCCAACAACCCAGACCAAGCCCAATCGCCGCTAACAGCAGAAAACACGGCACAGGTTCAGGCAGTCCTGTTTTTACACAGGGCGTGCATGCACCGATGACGTGCATGTGCGGTGCGATGCAGCGCGTTAATTTTTTGATGTGTTTTTTCGTTTGATCAGGAGAGCAGGTGCAGGCACTTTTCGTTCACGGCATGGGCCGCTCGCCGATATCGGGGTGGCGCCTGCTGGCACGGCTCCGCGCACAGGGCATACACACCCATGCGCTGGGCTACGCCGCCACGTTTCAACGCTTTGCTTCCATCCGCAAACGGCTGGTCGCCAGGATCGAAGCGCTGGCCGCCCATGGCGACTACGTGCTGATCGGTCATTCGCTGGGTGGGGTGCTGCTGAGAGCCGCCGTGGCCTCGCTGCCACCGGGCACCCGCTTGCCGCGTCAGGTGTTTTTGCTCGGTTCGCCGATACAGCCCTCGTGCCTGGCGCAGAAGCTGCGTCGCAACTGGCTCTATCGGGCCCTGGCGGGAGACTGCGGGCAGTTGCTGGCGTCACCCAGCCAAATGGCGGCGATCGGTCCGGGGGGGGTTCCCACCATCAGCCTGGTGGGCATATCGGGCTGGACGGGCAGGCTGAGCCCGTTCAAGGACGAGACAAACGATGGCCTGGTCTCGGTTGCCGAGGCGAGTGCGGAATGGGTCAGCGAAACAATCCGCATCCCGGCCTGGCATACCTACCTGCCTTCGAACAGGCTGATCGCGCAGTTGATCCTGGAAAGGATCAATCAGTGATTTCGCCTGCGGCCTTTTGCCAAAAGCCGCGCAAGCATCAAACCTTTGCGGTTAACGCGCCCGCATCTTCGCAAGCCTGGCTTTCAGCTCCGGCATGCTGGCCGCAGCCGCCTTCTCGCCTTCCAGGATGGCCAGATGCCGATCCTCGAAATCGGTGCTGCTGATTGCAGCCGTTCTCGGACGGATCACCACGTCCGCGCCCTCCAGCTCGTGCTGGCTGATGGCATGGCCCATGATGGCAAAAGTCTGCAGCATCACGTCCATCGTCCCGGCAAGTTTTTCGCGGCGTCCCACGTTGGAAATATCCACCGCGATCACGAAATCCGCACCCATGGTGCGCGCGGCCTGGGCCGGCACCGGCGAGGTGAGGCCGCCGTCCACATAATCCCGGCCGTTGATTTCAACCGGCTGGAATATCCCCGGCAGGGTGCTGGACGCGCGAACCGCCATGCCGGTATTGCCCTGGCGAAACAGCACCATCTCGCCGCTTTGCAGATCGGTGGCCACCACGCCCAGCGGTTTGGGCAGTTTCTGGATGGACTGGTTCCTGAGCTTCTGGTTGATGAAGGCCTGCAGCGCTTCGCCCTTCAACACGCCGCGATTGGGCAGCGTCCAGTCCAGCACCATGCCCTCTTCCATCTGCAGCGCCAGCTTCTGCATTTCGAAGCCACTCATCCCGCCCGCATAAAGCGCGCCCACCACCGAACCCGCGCTGGTGCCCACCACGATGTCCGGCACGATACCCTGCGCCTCCAGCGACTTGATCACGCCAATATGGGCAAAGCCCCGTGCCGCCCCGCCGCCCAGCACCAGCGCCACCTTGAGCGGCGGCTTGGGGGTCACCACGGGCGGTGGCGCCGGCGGCGGGGTCGCGCAGGCGGAAAGCAGAACAGCGAGCAGCAGGATGGTCAGGGAGCGCATGAAAAAGTGGGTTCCGGACTGGAGAATGAATTATGGGGGGTGGCGAGTGAACCGGCTAGATTCATCCCGCTCTTCCGGGTGGAAAGGAATTTCCAGGAATCACTGAGTGCGTTATGAACATGAAAAGTTCAGCTGATCCCATTTAATTTATGGGTTGGCTGGGTTCGGCCAACTACGGC
This sequence comes from Thiobacillus sp., assembly GCA_024710445.1. Taxonomy (GTDB): domain Bacteria; phylum Pseudomonadota; class Gammaproteobacteria; order Burkholderiales; family Thiobacillaceae; genus Thiobacillus. The sequence continues at coordinate 4,694 of JANJUT010000153.1, read as the reverse complement.
CACTGAGTGAGCCGAAACCATGCATTCCCAGACGGCCGGTGTACCTTAGCAAGCTGCCGGCGGCTGCGCTGGCATGGTTGGCAAGTCATCGGCCTGAGCGGCCTATCAGGTTGATCACACCATATGGCTGGTGTTCGCCGGCGGATTCAACTGGTGGATGCAACACACTAGAAACTGCGTAAGCAGAAGGAGTGTTGCAGATGAAGCGAAGACCGCGGATTTATTACACTGAAAGTCAGAAAGCGCTCATGTGGGAGCGCTGGCGGAAAGGTGAGTCCCTCCAGCGTATCGCTGAACTGTTTGATCGAAATCATTCGTCGGTAGAACGCATTCTGGCAGAGACAGGTGGGATACAACCGGCGCAACGACGCCGTTCGAGATTGGCGCTGACGTTAGCTGAGCGAGAAGAAATATCGCGTTCTGTGGCTACGGGTCAGTCAATACGTTCAGTAGCGACGCGGCTTGGGCGTGCACCATCCACGATCAGCCGCGAGATAATGCGAAACGGTGGCCAGGAATGCTACCGGGCGAGCCAGGCCGACCAGGCTGCATGGGATCGAGGACGTCGCCCCAAGACCTGTAGTCTGGCCGAAAACCGCTCGTTGGCGCACATTGTTGCAGGTAAGCTCCAATTGCTGTGGTCGCCGGAGCAGATTGCTGGGTGGCTGAAACGTACCTACCCGGACGACGAGACCTTCCAAGTGTCACACGAGACCATCTACCGCAGCCTGTTTATTCAAGCCCGTGGCGTCTTGAAGAAAGAGTTGTTGCAACATTTGAGGCGCACGCGAGCAATGCGCCGTTCGCGCCATCACACCCAGAAGTCGGACGATCGCCGCAAAATCCATGACGCGGTATCGATCAGCGAGCGTCCTGCCACGGCGGAAGATCGGGCCGTACCGGGACACTGGGAAGGTGACCTACTGTGCGGAAATCGCAGCAGTCAGATTGCAACTATCGTCGAACGTCAAACACGCTACCTGATGCTGGTAAAGGTCGCCAGCAAGGATGCCGAGACGTTCGCCAATGCGTTGGTCAAGAATGCGCGCAAGCTGCCACAGGAACTCTACAAATCGCTGACCTGGGATCGAGGCACCGAGATGGCCGGACATAAGCGCTTTACGTTGGCGACGGACATACAGGTCTATTTCTGTGACCCTCGGAGTCCTTGGCAGCGTGGGACCAATGAAAATACGAATGGGCTACTGCGACAGTATTTCCCCAAGGGAACCGATATTTCGACCTACTCGCAAGCCAAGCTCAATGCCGTAGCGCGGAAATTGAATGAGCGCCCAAGGAAAACATTAAACTACGAAACGCCAGCACAACAATTTCACCAACTTGTTGCGTCGATCGGTTGAATCCGCCGCCACTTACCGGCCAAAGCACCATTCAACGTTAAGCTAACCGGCGCGAGTGACCACGACCGGTTGAATTCACAGCTTATAAGCAGACAATCAAACCAAAGAATTCACTTCGAATTACTGGGGGGCGCTAGAAAGAGTTGCAATTCCCTTGAGAGCTGCGCTTTCTCCCGCATTTCGCATTCCCAGACAACGAGGACATCCCATCCTGCCGCGCGTAGAGAAACGATGTTCTCAGTATCGCGCTGCTTGTTTCGCTCGATCTTCGGAATCCAATAGGACCGGTTTGTTTTTGGCTTGCGACTGCCTTCGGTACAGTCATGTCCGTGCCAAAAGCAACCATTGACGAAGATCGCTTTTTTGCGGCCAATCCATGCGATATCTGGTTTTCCTGGGAGGTCTCTCCTATGGATTCGATAGCCTGGAAATCCAATTTGCCGACAAAGCTGGCGTACAGCTAGTTCTGGTGTTGTGTCTTTCCCCCGTATTTGCCGCATATTTTTAGAGCGGCGCTCAGGGGTCAGCTTGTCCATCGCTATCTGGTCTTGGCAGCGGCTTCCTCGGCTGCCTGCTTCGGGAATTTTCTAATGAGCCACTTTAGCGTTTCAAGCTGGTCTGCAGAAGTCGCGCGGCGGATTTGAATCAAAAGTTGTTTCAGGTCAGGGCGAATGAGCGTCGCATTTTGCGCACCTTCGTTACAGATGGAGCAAATGGCCCGAAGATTTGACGGCTCGTCATTTCCACCTTTGCTCTTATCAATGACGTGCCCAATATGAAGACGCGTTTTACGCGTTGAATCATACGGGTGTGGCTCACCGGCGGCCGCACCGCACATTTGACAAGTAAATCCGTTGCGGTCAAGAACATAAGCGCGGGTTTCCTTTGAAATTCCGCGCGCAAAGGCTGGCTGGGGCTTCGCCGTTTCAAGTAAGTATTGCCCCGGCTTCAACTCGCTACGGTCGTTGTGAGTAAGGATCAAATAACCTTCTTCTGTGCGTAACTCACGAACACGGCGCGCCCACTCCGACTGATTATCCGCAACAGCGCGCAACTCTTCGGAATCCATGACGCGGCCTATGTTTTTCAAAAAATGCGCGCGAAGCTTTCCGCGCGCACCTCCTCTCGCAGGTTTTGCCTTTGGTGCTTTCTCTTTTGTCATCCCTACGCCCGCTTAAGTTTTGGTTTTGCAGCGGCATTGAGGGCCGCTTGAATCTGCATGCCTACCGCATGAGCAACTGGCGGAGGGAATGCATTGCCTACTTGGCGATAGGCAGCGGTTTTCTTTCCGCTGAATTGCCAATGGTCCGGAAAGCCCTGAATGCGAGCAGTCATGCGAACCGTCAGCCTGGGCATACCAACGAAGTCTTTTTCGGGCGCCGAATCAGCGATGCCCATCCCATCCACACCAATAGAAGCCCATGCTTTCTTCGCCCTGGTTGGCCCAAGGTCGGGGCCACCATGTTTCTTGCTTCCGCCCACAAGAGTTGGCGCAATATCACACGCGCGCTCTCGCCACTGCCTTGCACCTCGCCAGCCATTTGCGGTCATCAGGTCAAAAAGCGCCTCGCCTACTGTGGGCGGGGGCGAGACCAGCGCTAACGGCCAGTTGAAATATTGGGCCGCACTTTTCTTTAATGCCACAAAAACGACGCGCGGGCGCAATTGCGGTACGCCAAAATCGCTGGCATTCAATAACCGCCATTCAGCGACATACCCTAGTTTCTTCAGGTCGGAAATAATTTTTGCGCGATACTCATCGAAAACGGAGTCGAGTAAGCCACGAACATTTTCAAGCATTACCGCTTGTGGCTTGCACTCAGATACCAGCCTAATTGCCTCAGGGAACAGGTCACGCTCATCTCCACTGCCTAGTTGCTTGCCTGCCTTCGAAAAAGGCGGGCAAGGCACTCCGCCTGCAAGGAGTTCAACGCCTTTCCATTTCTCGGCTGAATAATGATGGAGATCGCCTTCTGTGACGTGCCAATGGTTCCGGTTGAACCGAAGTGTTTGGCAGGCTGCCGCCTCAAGCTCCACAAGGCTAACGTGCTCAAAGCCTGCTTGCTCTAGGCCTAGAGCCTGCCCCCCTGCGCCAGCACATATTTCTATTGATGCGAGTGCCATTGCTCCCTCCCGATACGATGTTTGACTCGCAATTTTACGTGTTCCGACAGCGACTGACCATGCCGCGTTGAGGTGCCGTCTAACAAGGAATCCAAAAGGGTCAGTTTCGGTTTTCCGGCTGGCCGACTTTGAGACCGTCGACCCCGTTTCACCGAACGGCTGCTCCGGGTCGCAAGCAGCACTTATAGCCCCTCAACTCGCCAGCAGCAAAAACACCAGCAGCAAATTCAGCGCAATAGACGCCACTGCGACCAGTGGCCAGGCGCCGGCTTGCGAGCGTTCGATGAGCGGGGCGCGGCGGCGCAGCAGCGGGCTGGCTTCGCCGCGCTGCAGGGCCAGCAGCATTTCTTCGGCGGTTTCAAACCGGTCCGCGGGTTCACGGGCCACGGCTTTGAGCAACACGGTTTCGAGCCAGGGCGGCAGGTCGGGGCGGGTGCGCGCGGGCGGAATGGGCTCGCCGAACCTGGGATGCTGGAATGGCTCGATTTCGCCGTAGGGATATTTGCGTGTGAGCAGGTGATAGAGAGTGGCGCCAACGGCATAGAGGTCGGTCTGCACGCCGGCCTCGGCGCCATTGAACAGTTCGGGGGCCATGAAGCTGGGGGTGCCCGGCTGGGCGTAATCTTCGCGCGCATCAAGTGTTGGGCAGCGCGCCACGCCCAGGTCGAGGATACGCAGCTTGCCTTCTGTGTCGAGATGCAGGTTGGCGGGCTTGAAATCACGGTGGACGATGTCGAGCCGGTGCAGCGCGGCAAGCCCCCTGAGCATGCGGATGCCGAGCGTGACGACTTCGGCCGGAGAGAAATGCTGGCCGCGATCGAGCTTGTCCTGCAGCGTTGCACCCTCAAAATAGCGCACCGCAAAATACAGAAAATTTCGTCCAGGCAGGGGCAACACATCGGGGAAATAATGCGAGTGCACCCGCTTCAGAAACCACTCCTCGGCGAGCAGCCGGCACGCTGCATCGGCGTCGCCCTGCAACACGGGTTGCAGGGTCTTGAGTGCCCAGCGCTGGCCGCTCTGCGCATGACGCGCGCGAAATATCAGAGTGTCGCGCGCACTGTGAATTTCTTCTTCGATGATGAAATCATCGAGCCGTGCGCCGGGCTGCAGTCTGCCCGGCAATGGCAGATCATGCACGTCGATCATCGGCTCCGTGGCGTCGCCCGCTTCCACCACGCGCACCACCAGGGCGCTGGCGTTGTCCTG
>JANJUT010000074.1 GCA_024710445.1 Thiobacillus sp. | reverse complement strand
CTATCTGGACGATGGCATGCCGCTGGAAGTGGTGTTTTATGACGGCAAGGCGATCTCGGTCGAAATGCCAACCACCGTAATACGCGAAGTCGAATACACCGAGCCGGCCGTTCGTGGCGACACCTCGGGCAAGGTGATGAAGCCTGCCCGCATCAAGCCCACTGGCTATGAATTGCCGGTCGCTGCCTTCGTCGATATCGGCGACATGATCGAAATCGACACCCGCACCAACGAATTCAAGCGTCGCGCCAACTGAGCGTGGTTGTTGCCGATTAATTGGCTTTAAGTGCATGAATGTTGCTGCTTTAGCAGCTTTACAGTCATGGCCTCCCCCATGCGGGGACAACCACGGCCTGCCCCTTGCGGGTGGATTTCAGCATTGATTCAAACAAAAGGCAGCTTCGGCTGCCTTTTGTTTTTGGTCGCCCGTCTGCGGCGTTAAAATAGCAGTCAGATTTTTTGTCGCACGCCCATGACCGATCCCCGTTTCATCCATCTTCGCCTGCACACCGAGTATTCCGTCGTCGATGGCCTGGTGCGCGTGGGCGATGCGGTCAAGCGCGCACGCGATATCGGGATGCCTGCGATGGGCCTTTCCGATTTATCCAACACCTTTGGCTGGGTCAAGTTTTACCGTGCGGCCCGTGGCGCGGGCATCAAGCCGGTTTTCGGGTGCGACGTGTGGGTGACCAATGCTGCGGACCGCAACCGGCCCTCGCGTCTGTTGCTGCTGGTGCAGCACCGCGAAGGCTATCGCCGCCTGTGCGAATTGCTGACCCGTGCTTTCCAGCACAATATCCATCGTGGCCACGCCGAGATTGATCCGGCCTGGCTGGCCGAAGGCACTGATGGCCTGCTGGCCTTGTCGGGCGGCGATGCCGGCAATGTGGCGCAGGCGATTCTCGACGACAAGCCCGAAGCAGCACGTGCAGCCGCCGAAGCCTGGGCTACGCTGTTTCCTGGCCGCTATTACCTGGAATTGCAGCGTTTTGGTCAGCCGCACACCGAGCGTCTGATCGACGGCCTGCTCGATATCGGGGCAGCGCTTAATTTACCGTCCGTGGCCACGCACCCGATCCAGTTTATTGCACCGGATGACTTCAAGGCGCATGAGGCGCGGGTGTGCATTGCCGAGGGCATGATGCTGGGCGATCCGCGCCGGCCACGTCCGTTCACTGCCGAGCAGTATTTCAAGACACCGGAGGAAATGGCGACGTTGTTTGCCGATTTGCCCGAGGCGCTCGACAACAGCGTGGAAATCGCCAAGCGCTGCAATCTCACGCTGGAACTGGGCAAGAGCAAGTTGCCCGACTTTCCGACGCCCGACGGCATGAGTCTCGACGACTACATGCGGCAGCGCGCTCATGAAGGCCTGCAGGCGCGCATGGCCGTGCTTTATCCGGACGAAGCCACTCGCGCCGCCAAAATGCCCGAGTACACCGAGCGGCTGGAATTCGAACTCGGCACCATTATCCAGATGGGGTTCCCGGGCTACTTCCTGATCGTGTCCGACTTCATCAACTGGGCCAAGAGCAACGGCGTGCCGGTGGGGCCGGGGCGCGGTTCCGGCGCCGGCTCGCTGGTGGCGTACAGCCTGTTGATTACCGATCTCGACCCGCTGGAATATGACCTGCTGTTCGAGCGTTTCCTCAACCCGGAGCGGGTGTCGATGCCTGACTTCGATATCGACTTTTGCCAGGACGGTCGCGACCGTGTGATCCAGTACGTGAAAGATCGCTACGGCCATGATGCGGTGTCGCAGATCGCCACCTTCGGCACCATGGCGGCCAAGGCAGTGTTGCGCGATGTCGGGCGCGTGCTCGATCTGCCGTACCTGTTCGTCGACAAATTCGTCAAGCTGGTGCCTAACGAGCTGGGGATTTCGCTGGCCGAGGCGCGCGAGAAGGAACCGCAGATCGACGAACGCGCGCGCAACGAGGAAGAACTCGCCGAGTTGCTGCCGCTGGCCGAAAAGCTTGAAGGCGTCACCCGCAACGTCGGCATGCACGCGGGGGGCGTGCTGATCGCGCCGGGCAAGCTCACCGATTTTTGCCCGTTGTATCGCGCCGAAGGCTCGGATGCGGCGGTGTCGCAGTTTGACAAGGATGATGTCGAGGCGATCGGCCTGGTCAAATTCGACTTCCTGGGATTACGCACGCTGACCATTCTGGCCGAGGCGGTGCGCTTCGTGCAGCGGCACGCTGACCGCACGGATTTTCGCCTGGAAGACCTGCCGCTCGATGACCCTGCGGTTTACAAGCTGTTTGCCGACGGTAACACCACCGCCGTGTTCCAGTCCGAATCGCGCTCGGCCAAGGATCTGGAAAAGAAGCTCAAGGGCGACTGCTTCGAAGACATCATCGCCCTGATGGCGCTCAACCGGCCGGGTCCGCTGGGGTCGGGCATGGTGGACGATTTCATCGCGCGCAAGCAGGGCAAGCAGAAACCCGAGTATTTCCATCCCGATCTCGAGCCGGTGCTGAAGTCGACCTACGGCATCATCGTCTACCAGGAGCAGGTGATGCTGGTGGCGCAGATTCTGGCGGGCTACAGCCTCGGTGCCGCCGACATGCTGCGGCGCGCCATGGGTAAAAAGAAACCCGAGGAAATGGCCAAGCAGCGCACCATTTTCCTCGAAGGCGCCGCCAAGCGCGGCGCCGATACCAAGGTCGCCGAGC
>JANJUT010000041.1 GCA_024710445.1 Thiobacillus sp. | reverse complement strand
CCGGCGTGGCGGAAGTTCTCGCGCGTGACTTTCCAGGCCTGGATCGGCAGTGCGCGGCGCTGCAATCCGGCTTTCACGTCGTCGGAATCAAGCGTGTGGTGCGCGTACAGGTTGTGCGACTTGGCGCCGGTAGCGTGCACGCCCGCGCCTTTCAGCTGCTTGATGATGAGGCAGCTGCGGCGGCCCGACAGCGCGCCGCATGCGGCGGCATCGGCTGCCTTGAGCACGGCGCCGGTGAAGGCCATGCGTGCCGCAAAGCCAAAGGTGGTGCTGTCGGCATAGACCGGTGCATCGGGCGTGTCTGCGAACTCGCGGGCGTCGATCAGGTAGACATCGTCGAAGCCATGCACACGCCAGTAGTCGGTCATGCGGGTGTTGTCCCACAGCGACACCATGCTGTGATGCTCCTGCGAGTAGCCGTTCCACACCAGCACCGGCAGGTAGTTGGTGATGTCCGGGTAGGCGGTGGCGAAGTGCTGGAACGCACTCATGATGTAGGGCTCGCCGAGGCCGCCGTCGCCGATAGTGACAGGAAACAGCTTGTCGCGGTTCAGGTAGGCGCCGGCCATGGCAAAGTGCTGACCCTGACCCAGCGGGCCGGCGGGCGCCAGCAAACCGGGGATCGCCCCCGACAGGTGGCCCAGCAAGCCGTGGCGCTCGCGGAAGCGGGCGCGCATGTCGGCCACGGTATGTATATCCATGTCTTCGAGCGAGGTGTCGAGGAACATCGCCGAATAAAAGCCGGGCGCATGATGTCCGACCTCGGTCACCATGTTGCGGTGACCCAGCAGATGCAGTGCGGCAACCGCATCGGCGCTGGAGGCGAAGCCGCCCGGGTGGCCGGATGACTTGCTGCCGGTGACCTGCAGCGTCAGGTAACGCAGTGCGTCGGCCGCCAGCAGGGTCTGGTATATGGCTTTTTCATCAGTCGCGTCGGGCAGCGCCGGGCAGTCCGGTCCCAGCAGCGGCGCTGATGCCAGGCGATCGATCTCCGGCAGGGTGTCGGCGAAATACTGGATGCCTTCGCAAAAGGCGGGAAGGGTCTCGGGGGTGGACTGCATCTGTGCGCTCATGGCCATACCTTTCACAATATGAAAATGTCTCACGTGATGTGAAACCATGACCGCATTGAAGCAGATAATCGCTCAACATTTCACAATGCGTGATAAATTTTCACACTATGAAAAATACTGTTTCGAGCATTCAAGTCCTCGACCGTGCCATGTCGCTGGTCAACATCCTTGCACGCGCACCGGGTCCCATCAGCCTCGGCCAACTGGCCGAACAGGCCGGTCTGCATACCGCCAGCGCGCACCGCATCCTTGGCGCGCTGATGGCGCATGGCCTGGTCGAAAAAACCGGTGCGGGCGAATACGATCTCGGCGTGCGCTGGCTGGAAGTGGGCAATCGCTTGCGCGCGCGGATGAATATCCGCCAGATGGCGATGCCCGCCATGCAGAAACTGGCCGAACTGACCGGCGAGACCGTCAACCTGATCGTGCGGCGTGGCGACGAAGCGGTCTACGTCGAGCGCGTATCAGGTGGGCAGACCCTGATCCAGGTAGTGCAGGTGGTGGGAGCACATGCACCCTTGCACGTCACCGCCGTCGGCAAGATCTTTCTGGCGGAAGACAGCCCGAGCGGTGTGATGGGCTACGCGGACCGAACCGGTTTGCCGGCCTATACGCCCAACACGCTGGTGACGCTGGAAAGCCTGCGTGCCGAACTGGAAACCATCCGCCAGGAAAAAATCGCGCACGACCGCGAAGAAGCCGAACTGGGGGTAGCGTGCATCGGCGCACCCATCCGCGATGTCGAGGGCAAGCTGGTCGCCGGGCTGTCGATCTCCGCCCCGGCCGGCCGCCACAAGCCGGGCTGGATCGAAGCACTCAAGCAGGCAGCCGAGCAGACTGGTGCTGCGATGGGTTATCTGGCCGAAATTTGAAGCTGACGCGTAAACGCACCTGAGACGAAAGACCGGGGCCACATCCAAAAAACAGTAAGCTCTCTAAATTTAAAGTCCTCTAACCGCCAGTTTCGGGTGCCGCTTCCATTGGATGTTCAGGCCGGTTTCTGCGTGCCATCAATACAAGAACAGTCAGTGCAGCTGCTGACTACGCCATGTTCGCCCGCAACCGCCAAACGGTTGCGGCCAGCGTGCTTGGCCTCATAAAGTGCGCTGTCGGCTGACTCGACCAGGCCTGACGGCGAACAGGCTTCGGCAGTGTTACAGGTCGTCACCCCGATGCTGACGCTGATACGCCCCAGTGAGGTGGCGGCATGTGGCAGATTTCTCTGCTGGAAAATGGCTAGAATTTCTTCCGCCAACGCAATTGCACTTGAAAGCGGGGTGTTCGGCAGCAACACCACGAATTCCTCGCCGCCATAGCGAGCCGGCAGATCGGTCGAACGCTGTACCACCTGGCGCAGGATTTCCGCGACGGCACGCAGACAGTCATCGCCCCCCACGTGGCCGTAGTAATCGTTGTATCGCTTGAAATGGTCGACATCGATCATGAGCAGCGAAATGGGCTCATGGCTTCGTAGCGCCCGCCGCCATTCCTGCTCGATGCACAAATCGAAATGCTGCCGGTTGACCAGGGTGGTCAGGCTGTCGTAACGCGACAGATGCTTCAGTTGATCGATTTTGATAGCAAGCTCGCGGGCCATGGCATTGAACGCATCGGCCAGCACGGCAAACTCGAACAACATGTGCGTGCCGACGATGACCGATTGATCGCCTGCTGCAAAGCGCGCCATCTCCTGCTTCATCGCATCGACTGGCTTGAAGACGAAGCGGTTGAGGATGGCCAGCACCAGCAGGGCGGCCAGGGCAATCAGAACAACCACCCCGATAACGGCAAGCCAGGTCGTCTGCTGCCAATCCTTGTTGAGCTGGTTGACGTTGCTGAGGCTGACGAGACGCAACACCTTCTCGCTCTCGCCCCCAAACAACGTGTATTCGATCGGCAGCATGCCTTCCCTGCTGCGCGCTTCGTCGATGCTGTGATCCAGCAAATCACCGTTGTCGTTATACATCGTCAGGGGCATGTGCGTCATTCTTTCGATCGCACGCAAGTTGATGGATGGATCGGCGATCACCTCCAGATAGCCCAGCAGTTTGAGGCCGCCGACCGGTAGCAATACCGAGTAGTAGGCGCGGTGTTCCCACGGCCATAACGCATTCACCGCCTTGAGGCGGTCCGCACCCTCGCGCTTGCTGGCCTGTTTCAGCAGGGCGGATGGCAGGCTCGGCGGAAAGCTGATCGCCGACGTGCTCTCGGCCACAAGCTGCAGCCGTGTATCAAAGACACGCAGCTTGACAAGATCGGTAATACGCGCGGCAGAGAAGCCATGTGTGAACGGATCCTGGAGCGCCGCCTGCAGTGCTTCCCGCTCGCCCTCACGCTGAAAACGGCTCAGTGCATTTTTGAACGCGGGGCGCGCCTGAAATTCAGTGCCGAGCAAAAGAAGCTGGGTGTCGAGTTGTCGCAGGACTTCTGCGCTTGCCACTTCGACCACCTGCGTCAGGCTTTCATGTTGCGCGGCCAATGCGGCCCCCCGGAAGTATTGCGCGGCCAATACCTGTGTCAGCACCGCAAGCAGCGCCAGCAGCCCCACCAGACTGATCGTCAGGGTGCGCAGCGAAATGCGATTAATGGGGCGCATGGATAACGCTTGTCGACAAGGTCAGCGTGTTATCGGTAGCTGCTTGTCCAGCCATTCCTGCCAGCCGCCCCGGAACCAGTAAATGCGCGTATAGCCCCAGCCTACGGCCATCCTGGCGGCATGCGAACTGCGCAGACAGCGCTCGCCATTGCAATAGAACAGCAGTGGCGTATCCAGCCTGGGCGCGAGACGCGCCACGTCGGCCCGTCGTATATGGGTGTCGAGCAGATTGATCGCGCCTTCGATATGGCCTTTTGCAAATTCCTCGGCATGGCGGTTATCGATGATCACAAGGTCGGGCAAAGTGCCTGCCAGATCGATCGCTGTTTCGGCTGTTATCCGCGTCGTGCCCGCAACACTGTCCGGGGCGAACGGTTTTTCCGCCCAGGCCACCGCTGTATAGAGCAATAGCCCGGCAAACAGAATCATTGGATTTCCATGCCGTTTATACATCTCATCCTCCTCTAATGGACATTGGAGACCATGTGTTTTCCCAGGCGTACTTAACTGCCTTAACGTCAGTCCTGGCCAAAACTTGATATCTATAGCCTATTATCTATTTGGTACCGGATTGACGGATCGTAATGGCTAAAATAGTGGCATGAATGACCTGATCCACATTCCCGCCACACCCAATCCGAACCTTCACGCTTTAAGTTCTTGCCGATTGATGGGTTTCTTGGCACTGTGGCGGGCATGACATCACAGTCGGTTACCCCTGCCTCACGTTACGAAATCGCCGCCTGGTTGATGATGGCGGCAGGACTGTTACTGACCCTGACGCTTCACCTGTTGCCTGCACTGCTGTCCGGTTTGCTTGTGGTGCAACTGGTGCATTTGCTGGCGCCACGGTTTGTGATCGGCCGCCTCGATCACAACTGGGCCAAGGTGCTGGTGGTGTCGCTGATCACCCTGATCGTGCTCGGCGCGCTTGGCGGGTTTGTCACTGGCGTGATTCTGTATCTGCGCACCGAAGGCGGTCTGGCAGGCTTGCTGACAAAAATGGCCGAAATCATCGAAAACGCCCGCCAGCTGCTGCCGGTCTGGGTCGCGGAATGGCTGCCGCAGGGCGACAAAACCGGTATCCGCGCCGGACTGGTCGAATGGCTGCGCACCCATGCACTGGATATCCGGAAACTCAGCGGCGACGCCGGCCGCGTCCTGCTGCATTTCATCATCGGTCTCATCATCGGCAGCTTCATCGCCCTGCGCCAGGCGAACCCGCATCAAATCCTGGCGCCGATGGCCCAAGCCATGTCCTCGCGCGTTCATCGACTGGGCGACGCCTTCCGCCGGGTGGTATTTGCCCAGGTGCGCATCTCCGCGCTGAATGCCATGCTGACGGGGATTTACCTGGTGGGTGTGCTGCCTGCTTTCGGCGTGCAGCTGCCCTTCACCAAAACCATGATCGTCGTCACCTTCATCGTCGGCCTGATTCCGGTGCTGGGCAATCTCATCTCCAATACGGTCATCGTCGTGATATCGCTGTCACATTCCCCGTACATTGCGGCCTCATCGCTGGCGTTTCTGGTCATCATCCATAAACTCGAATATTTCGTGAATGCCCGTATCATCGGCGGCCAGATCCAGGCACGCGCCTGGGAGCTGCTGATCGCCATGGTGGCGATGGAAGCGGCTTTCGGCGTGCAGGGCGTGATTGCGGCGCCGATCTTTTACGCCTACGTCAAAAAAGAATTGTCCGACAGGGAGCTTATTTAATGTCCAACGATGCTGAGTCACTTGTCATCACCGCCAGTGGCGACGACAAAATCGGTCTGGTGGAGGGGCTGACCCGCCGTATCAGCGAATCCGGCTGCAATATTGGCGAGTCGCGGATGGCGGCGCTGGGCGGCCGTTTTGCGCTGTTGATGCGGGTATCCGGCAGCTGGGATGCCCTGGCCAAGATGGAAGCCCGTCTGCCCACCATCGGTGAAGAACTGGGCCTGTCGATCATCCAGCAGCGCACCCGCCCGACCCAGGCCGACAAGCCGTTGATGCCGTATGCCGTCGAGGTGGCCGCGCTCGACCAGCCCGGCATCGTCAACAGCCTCGCCAATTTCTTCGCGCGCCTGCATATCAATATCGAAGCGCTCGATACGGAAACCTATCCCGCCCCGCACACCGGCGCACCGATGTTTGCGGTCCACATGACACTGGGCATTCCGGCCGATGCGCACATCGCCACCCTGCGCGGCGATTTTCTCGATTATTGCGACGACCAGAATCTGGACGCGACGTTCGAGCCGATCCGGATGTGAATGTGGCTATTCCAGGAGGACAGGCAATGATTCGACGTCATGCGGTAGCCGCTGCGATGGCGGTATCGATGAGTGGGCTGGGTATTGCTCCTGCGTATGCAGGCCCGTATTCAGACGACCTGGCCAAATGCCTGGTCGAGTCAACGACGACAACCGACAAGAACGCACTGGTTAAATGGATGTTTGCCATGGCGGCGCTGCATCCGGCAGTCAAATCGATTGCATCGATCACCGAGGTGGAACGCACCCAGTCGAGCCGCGATACCGCGCAATTGTTCGAGCGCCTGTTGACAGAATCATGCCGCACGCAAACCCGACAGGCGGTGAAATACGAAGGCGCGACCGCGCTGCAAACCGGTTTTCAGATGCTGGGGCAGGTTGCTGCCCGTGAACTGTTTGCCGACCCGAGCGTGGCCCGTGGCCTGGCCGATCTCGAAAACCACATCGACAGCCAGAAGATGAAACGGGCGATCGACCCGACGCAATAAATCCCGTACGAGAATTTGCATATGTGGCGTGTCGCTGATGCAGCGCCATGATACTCAAGGCCACACCCTGATCATTCCTCGCTGACGTTGAGTTCGATGTACTCGGTCGAGGTTGCTCCGGCCGGCCTGGGCGGCGCAGGCTGGTTCCGGATGAATGCCGCTTCAACGCGCGCGGCCTGCAGGGCGGCACGATCTATCATCGCGGGATAGAGCCGGCAGTGCTTTTCGACCATCTCGGCCTGCTGGCAGGCGGCAATCTCAAGTGCGCCGCGGGTGGTGGGGTCGAGGTGAGGCAGCAACAGCATCCAGGGTGCCTGCCAGGCGTGATAATCGTGCACCAGACGGGTGTGTGCCGCGTTCATGCCGGTCGTGGTGATGAATAGCGGCGGGAAGGCGTCGGCCTCCAGAACACGGCCACGCAAGGCATCGCCTCCCTTGAGTGTATGCAGACCCAGGCCGGTCCCATCGTCGGAGCGGCGGAACCACTGTGCCACGCCACTCGACAGGCTGTTCACATAGCGGGTCAGATAGGTTCCGGCGGGTTCGGCCAGATCGGTGATGGCCGTGCTCCGGAAATGTTCCTGCGCGGCGATGCCGGCGCGCCAGTCGAGCGGTGGTTTGGTATCGGTTTCACTGTCGGTGCGCACGCTGTGCAGCAGGGCCAGTGGCTGGTTGTCCTGATCCAGCAGCCAGAGTTCGAACTGGTCACGGAAAACAAACGGCACCTCACGATGCACCTTGAGCAGGTGCTCGTATGCCACTGCACCCATGTTTTCGAGCCGCATGAAATCGTCCGAAGGGAATAATGGCCCGCGTTTCAGGCCTTTTTCAGCAGACCAGTGGCCATAGCGGATATCTGAAATCTGGGCACGCCGCCCGGCGTGGCCCAGATCATCCAGCAGTGCATCGTTGGCGACGTAGAGATCCCACTCGACGCCGTCAGTCGTGACTGCTTCTGCCGATTGAAAACGAATAACGTGCACCACGCCGCGGAACGGGTTGAGCAGGCGCTGGGCATAACATTCGATTTGCATGCAGTGAACGCTCCTTTCAGAGTTGAACTAGGGCCTGTTCACACTAATTTCGCGTCTGCGTTGCTGCGAGAAAGCGATGGATGCAAGGCGCGTCCCGCTTCGCGGGCTGCATCCCGAATCGACCTCGCCGCAGGCGCGAAATTAGTGTGAACAGGCCCTAGTAAGATCATGGCTGCCTGGGGCCAGCCGCAGAGTCGGTTTCTTCTGTTCTCATCCAGGCAAAAAGCGATGAGCGCATGGCTTCCTCCACGGACATGTCAATAGGCTGTGTCCAGTCGCGCGGCACAAACACCGTGTATCCGCCGATCATGTAGCCCAGCGGCAAATAGACGGCCACCCGGTCACCCTGCAGGAAGCCGGCGGGCAAATCGTCGACATGCTGACGCGTGACCAGCCCCACAACTTCAAGCGGATAGCCCGGCAACTTGAGTGCGACAACGGTCTGGACAGCCTGGTTGCTGCGCGGTGAAAAATAATCGGCGAAGTCCTTGAGCGAGGAGTAAATGCTCTTGACCACGGGCAGGTTGGTAAAAGGCAGTTCCACCCATGACAGCAGCTTGCCGGCGGCGCGTTGCGATACCAGAAACCCGAGCAAAAGAATACCGGCTATCCCCAGCAGCAAACCCATGCCCGGCACATAAAACTCGCCGATGAATGGCCTTATCAGCTGCATCGTCAGTGTTTCGCTCCAGCTCAGGAAGATATAGAACAAGTAGACCGTCAGCCCCAGCGGCAGGGCGGTGATCAGGCCGCGAAAAAAATATTGATAGATAAGTTTGCTCAATTTTTTGGATCCCGTGGCTGCACTATAGAAAATTCATCCTGGTTCGTACTAGCAGCCTGTCGGACTTGAAGAATCGAAGCGAAAATTCGGCTAGGCGAGGACAGCCCCAAGGGATACCGTCCCAACGGGACATAATTTTGACGGTTTTGCAGGGTAATAGTCATTCTATTGCCCAAAAAAGCGGCGAAATATGGACCGGTCAGGCGGATTTGCAGCCGATTTCCTTCAAGTCCGACAGGCTGCTAGGATAGTAACGGCGCATATTCTGAGCCGATGTGCCTTATTCCTCGATTCTTCTTACTTTGGAGATTTCCCCATGAAAGTGTCTGCTTTGATTGCCCTTGCGATTCCCTCTCTGCTGGCGGGATGTGCCAGTGGTCCCAGTGCCGAGGAACAGGCCGCCATGGCAGCCGATGCGCGCAAGGCCAGCGGGGCCTTGATCCAGAAACTCGGCGGCGAACTGAAAGCGGCGCTAAATGAAAAAGGTCCGGAAGCCGCCATCAGCGTATGCAAGGAGCGTGCGCCGCAGGTCGCTGCCGACGTGTCGAAGCAGTCCGGTTTTGACGTCAAGCGCGTCAGCCCCAGGAACCGCAACCCGGCGGGCGTGCCCGATGCATGGGAAGCCGGGGCCCAGGCCGGCCTGGAGAAGCGCATGGCAGCCGGCGAAAAGCCGGAGACACTCGATACCTGGCAGATCGTCAGCACGCCGACAGGCAAGCAGTTCCGTTACGCCAAGGCCTTGCCGGTGGCACAGGTATGTCTGACCTGCCATGGCGACCCTGCAGCCATCCCGGACGGCGTCAAAGCACGCCTTGCCGCAGAATATCCGCTGGACAAGGCTACAGGCTACAGCCTGGGCATGGTGCGTGGCATCGTTTCGGTAAAACGCGCGCTATAAACTCCACCTGACAAATATTTCTTCGCGCGGGCTACAGTCCTGCGCGAAGCTGCCGTTTTCTATTCTGATATCCCGGTCTGTCATGGAGGAACGCAGTGTGCTGAATCGTCTCGTAGGAATGTTGTCAGGCAAGCCGGATAAAGTGGCGCCGCAGGTGAATAAGGCCGTTCTGGCCGAGACCGACAAGGCGCCCACCACGGCGGAGCCACAAGCCGAGGCCGGCAAGGCGCCGTCGGTGATGCGCAGGGAAGCCATGCTGGGGCGTGAGCAGCGTGTCGCAGGCTATACCTTCATGCTGCGGCGCACACCCGAATCCGCAGACGATGCGGCGCTGCCCGACGTGCAGCGCCTTTATGATGAAACTCTGCTGGATAATTTGCAGCGCATGGATATCACGCGCCTGCTGGGCCAGCGTCTTGCCTTTGTGCCGATTTCCACAGCCACCCTGCTTGAATCCCGAATTGACGACTGGCCCGCTGCCGGGACGGTCTGGGTGCTGAAGCTCGATGCCCATACGCATATTGGTGAAGCGCTGCTTGCACGACTCGAAGCACTCAAGACACAGGGCTTTCAATTTGCAGTGGAGGCCGACGATGTCGTGCATCCCGATCGCCACAACCTGCTGCAACTGGCCAGCCATGTCCTGATGGATGTCAGCGGCGAGGACATTCCGGCCATTACCGCGCAAATGGCAGTGGTATCGAAGGTTGCGCCAGGCAAGCATTTTGTGGCGATGGGGGTGCAGACGCTGGAAGCCTTCCACATGTGCCACAAGTTGCAGTTTGCCTTGTTCATGGGGCCATTCATTACCCGCCGTGAAAAGCTGGACACCCCCACGGTTGGTCCGTCGCGGGCCAAGGTTCTGGATCTGATGAATCGTGTGCGGACCGGTGCGGAACAGCCGGAACTGGCCGAGCAGTTCCGCCACGATCCGGCGCTGTCGATGCGGTTGCTGCGTTATGTCAATTCGCCGGGCATGGGTTTGATGAACAAGGTCGGTGGCATCGAACAGGCCCTGATGGTAATGGGGCAGGACAAGCTTTACCGCTGGCTGACGCTGGTGTTGTTCACCGGCGGCCAGGCCCAGAGTCTTGATCAGGCGGTGCTGGAAAATGCCCTGGCACGGGGCCGGATGGCGGAGCGGCTCGCCGGCCGGGCGCTGTCGGCCAAGGCGCGCGATGAAATATTTGTTGCCGGCCTGTTCTCGCTGCTGGATGTGGTGATGAACATGCCCATGGAGCAGCTTCTCAAGCAGGTGAGCCTGCCTGAGGATATTTCCGAGGCGATACTCCATCAGCGCGGTCCCTATGCGCCCTATCTGGCGGTGGCCGTCGCTTGCGAAAATGACGAACAGGCCAGTATGGCTGCCCTGGCCAAACAGATAGGCCGTGAAATTGTCGAGATCAACGTTGCGCACATGGACGCACTGCTATGGGCACAGCAACTGTCTGACGTATGACCTGCCGGTCCGGCGCTCGCGCCGCATGGTTCGTTTACATGCTGCGCTGCGCCGACGGCACGCTCTACACCGGCATCACTACCGATATCGGCCGCCGTCTTGCCGAACACAATGGCGAGGGAGGGGTGGGCGCCCGTTACACGCGCAGTCGCCGCCCGGTGATCCTGGCCTATAGCGAACCCGCCGCCAGCCGCGCCGAAGCCTCGCGGCGCGAGGCGGCCATCAAGCAACTCGACCGGACGCGCAAACTGGCGCTGTGCGGCACAGAGGCCTGAAGACCTTTTTCACTTAATCACCATTCGCGCCATTCAGGCGCATCAGCAATTGCGGCATGACGTCTTCTGCAGCACGCCGCCCCGCATTGATCGCACTACTTGCGCGGTGAAATTCCATCAAGCCCAGATCAGCGAGCAGGGGCGTCATCAGGATGTCAGCCGGCTCGCCAGCCAGTCGGCTGCGCGTGATCAGCACCTGCATGATGTTGATGCTGCTCGCCAGCACATCGAGCATGGGAGGGGGTTTGGGGCCGTTTTTGTGGTTGATGCCGAGTTGCGACATGCGCGCCTGGATGGCCGCCATCACGCTGTCGGCCAGGGTTACGGTTTCCGGCACGGCCTGTTTGCGCGAGGCCTTGCCGGGTCCGGGTTTGAGATGGCGCCCCAGAAGGTCGCTGTTGAGATCCACCCCAATCACCAGATCGGCCCCCATCGCCCGGCACAGCGACACCGGCACCGGATTGACCAGGCCGCCGTCGACCAGCCAGCTGCCGTCATGCAGGGCCGGGGTGAACAGGCCGGGCAGAGCAATCGAGGCGCGCACTGCATCGGTCACCTGGCCTTCACGCAGCCACACTTCACGGCCATGTCGCAGATCGGTTGCCACGGCGCCGAAGGGACGGGCCAGTTCATGGATGTCGCGATCGACAAAATGGCTGCGGAAAAACTCGATCAGCCTGTCGCCCTTGATCAGTCCGCCGTTGAGCGAAAAGTCGAGAAAGCTCACCACGGTCTGCAGGCGCAGGCCGCGCACCCAGGTTTCCAGACGGTCGAGTTCGCCGCCGACGTAGGCCGCGCCTACCAATGCGCCGATCGAGGTGCCGCAGACCAGGTCGGGTTCGATGCCCGCATCCTGCAAGGCGCGGATCACACCGATGTGCGCCCAGCCGCGTGCCGAGCCACCGCCGAGCGCGAGTCCGATCCGGGGCCGGTTTGATGTATTCATGCGATCCGCCTACGTTTAATCCGCCTCGCGTTCCGGGCTGCAGCAGCGCACCGGATTGTCGGGGGAAGCGGGATCCAGAATGGTGCCTGTCACCGGGTTGGGACGAAACACGGTGCAGCCCTTGAGGCCCAGCACGTGCGCCTGCAGGTACAGGCTCTCGAAGTGCTGGAACGGGAAATCGGCCGCGACATTGATGGTTTTGGAAATGGCATTGTCGACGTAAGGCTGAAGTACGGCCTGCATCTGGAGATGGGCGAGCGGATCGACATGGTGCGCTTCGACCAGCGCGGGCGGTTTCCCATTCAATCCATGCTGCTGCCACAGTTGCAGGGCATGATCGATCACGCGATGGGTATGGTAGCGGCCATCCGTTCCCAGTACGCGCCTTTCCGCATCGGCCGCAAAAATCGGTTCGATGCCGCTGGAAACATTGTTGGCCAGGAGGCTGATGGTGCCGGCCGGCGCAATGGCCAGCAGATGACTGTTGCGGATGCCATGCCGGGCGATGGCGCCGCGCAGTTCGCCTGGGAGGCGGCGGGCGAAGCCGCTTGCCAGAAAGGCGTCGCACACGAATCCCGGGAACGCGCCTTTCTCCCGGGCAAGTTCAACTGACGCCAGATAGGCTGCATTACGGATCGTGCTTACCGCATCGGCTGCAAGTACACGTGCGGCCTCGCTGTCGTAACGCAAGCCGAGCAGTACCAGTGCGTCCGCCAGTCCGGTGATGCCGAGCCCGATGCGACGGGTATGCCGGGCCTGCGCAGCCTGGGCCGGCAACGGGTAGCGGGAAACATCGATCACGTTGTCGAGAAAGCGCACCGCCCAGGCTGCCGAGTCTGCCAGTGCCTTCAGGTCGAGGCCCGCATTGGCGTTGAACGGCGATGTGACGAAGGCAGTCAGATTGAGCGAGCCGAGGTCGCAGGCGCCATAGGGCGGCAAAGGAATTTCACCGCACGGATTGGTGGTGGTCAGGTGCTCGCGGTCATGCAGTGTGTTGTCACGGTTGATGGCATCGACGAACAGCACGCCGGGCTCGGCGGTATCGTAGGCTGCGTGCAGAATGCGCTGCCACAGGTCACGCGCCTTCAGCGTACGCAGGGTAGTGGGTTCCGCTGCATTGCGGGTAGGTGCGGGGAAAACCAGCGCCCAGTCGCGATCCTGCGCCACCGCGGCCATGAAGTCGTCGCTAACCTGCACCGACAGGTTGAAATGCCTTAGCACGCCTGGATCGCGCTTGGCATCGACAAAGGCTTCGATATCGGGATGGTCGCAGCGCAGCGTTGCCATCATCGCGCCGCGCCGCGCGCCGGTCGACAGCAGGGTGGCGCACATGGCATCCCAGATGTGCATGAAGGACACCGGCCCGGAGGCGATGCTGCCGCTGGCCTCAGCCACCATGCCGGCCGGGCGCAGGGTGGAAAAATCGTAGCCCACGCCGCCGCCGTGCTGCATGGTGAGCGCACCTTCCTTCAGCGCATCGAAAATGTGTTCGAGATCGTCGGCGATCTCGCCCATGACGAAACAGTTGAACAGCGTGACCCGGTGTCCGCTGCCGGCACCGGCGAGAATGCGGCCGCCAGGCAGAAAGCGGAACCCATCCAGCAGGCTGCAAAACCGTTCGGCCCACAGCGCGGTGTCCTGATTCTCTGCGGCCGCAATGGCGCGGGCGACCCGCAGCCAGCTCGCGTGGATGTCGGCTTCGTCCGCGGCACGATAGCGCGTCTCCCAGATATGGCGGGAGATGTCCATGCTGAAGGAATTGGGGTGGGTCATGGTGTGCCGGCCCGGCTGGCGTTTTGAGGCATCATCTGTTTATAGCCGCTTACCCGTCCACCCTCATGAATTTATTGCATCCTTATTCCGCACTGACCCCGGACTGCGCACTCGATGCGCTCGACAGCTGCGGCTTGCGTGCGGACGGCCGCCTGCTGGCGCTGAACAGCTACGAGAATCGCGTCTACCAGATGGGCGTGGAAGATGCGGCACCCGTCGTGGTCAAATTCTACCGTCCCGGGCGCTGGAGCGACGAAGCCATTCTGGAGGAGCATGCGTACACCACCGATCTGGCCGCGCGCGAGATTCCGGTGGTCGCGCCGCTGGCGCTGCAGGGCGCCACGCTCCATTTACATGAAGGCTTTCGCTTTGCGGTGTATCCGAAACAGGGCGGGCGCATGCCCGAGTTCGACCGCGCCGACACCCTGCAATGGATGGGGCGTTTTCTTGGGCGCATTCATGCGGTCGGTACGCAGACGGATTTTGTCCACCGGCCGGCTCTCAATCTGGAAACCTTCGGCCTGGCCTCACGCGATTTCCTGCGCACCGGCAAGTGGTTGCCGCCCGATCTGGTCGCGGCATGGGACAGCGTGGTCGAACATGCCTTGACCAGTGTGGCATATTGTTATGAACGCGCCGGTACGATGCATGCCATTCGTCTGCACGGCGATTGCCATGCAGGCAATGTATTGTGGACTGCTGACGGCCCGCATTTTGTCGATTTCGATGACAGCCGCATGGGGCCGGCCGTGCAGGATCTGTGGATGCTGCTGTCCGGCGAGCGCGAGGAACAGCAGGCGCAACTCACCGAGATCCTGCTGGGCTACGAAGACTTCGCCGAGTTCGATCCGCGTGAACTTCATCTGATCGAAGCGCTGCGAACCCTGCGCCTGATTCACTATGCGGCCTGGCTGGCACGGCGCTGGGACGATCCGGCTTTTCCGGCTGCATTTCCGTGGTTCAATACCCAGCAGTACTGGCAGGCGCGAATACTCGAACTGCGCGAGCAGATTGCGCTGATGGACGAGCCGCCGCTGGTGGCATGAAATGCAATTTTTATCCGCGAAGGACGCGAAGGGTCGCGAAGACCAACCCTGCAGCGTCCCTTCGTGTTTCTTCGCGTTCTTCGCGGATAACAGGGGTTAAATATGTGCGGCATAGCAGGTGAATTCAGGTTTGACGGCACGGCGCCCGATGCGGCGGTGATGGCGCGAATGCTGGCAAAGCTGGAGCGGCGGGGACCCGATGCCGAAGGCCAGCATGCCGACGGGCCGGTGCGATTGGGGCATCGGCGGTTGTCCATCATTGATCTGTCGTCGCGTTCGCATCAGCCGATGGTCGACGCCGCCACCGGCACGACGCTGGTGTTCAACGGCACCATCTACAACTACCCCGAATTACGCGCCGAGCTCATCGAGTGTGGCC